>NZ_MIIZ01000222.1:0-26004 GCF_001743005.1 Shigella sp. FC1967
AACAAATTCACCGAAAAATTATTTCATTAAATTTAATTGAGATTACTCATGATAAAAAAACATTTCTATTAACCATCGCTAGTACACTTTCTTTATCCGCTCAAGCTAGCTATTTAGGTGGCTTCGCTAATACCAGCATCAATTATCTTGATTGGACTTCTCATACAACACATAAAACAGGGCAATCTTCTCATAAAGATGATTTTGCCTATTTAGAACTCGAAGGTGGTGCTAACTTTTCATGGGGTGAGTTTTATGGATTTTTTGATCTAGAAAACCCCTTTAATCCTCGCAAAACACAGCCAGGTGATAATCAACGTTATACCGTTAAAGCAACCAGCCGCATTTATTTGGGTGAAAGTCATTTTAATTTTTACGGGCATATTTATGGTACATGGTCACTTCCGGGCAAAGAAAACAAGGGTAACTTCCATGAAGTGAATACGCTTTACGGTTTAGGCTATAACACACAAATTGATAATTTATGGTTTAAACCCTTTATCGCACTTCACTATGTCGATCAAACTTACTATTCAGGAAATAATGGCTATGTCGTTGGTTGGGTCGCTGGATATGATTTTTCTATTAGTGATCAAAAATTTAGTATTAGCAATTGGCATGAAATGGAATTTAATCGTCATGAGCGTTATGGCAATGGAGGAAAAAATGGGTTTAATGGTGCTTTAGCTTTTTGGTGGCATCCAACGACCTCGATTACCACCGGTATTCAATATCGTTATGCTTATAAAAAATTAGGCGAAGATTTTCTGCAAGACGGCATTGTATACAGCCTAAAATATAATTTTTGATCGCTAATTGTTAATTTTTATTACAGCGAAAGCCTTTTTATTCGCTGTAACCTCTTTTTATTACTTAATGAAAAACTTTCTCATTGGATATAAATATTCACAAAATAGCCAATTATCCATATTAAAAATCATACAATGATCAAATAAAGATATTAAACATCAACATGGAAAGGATTTTTCCTATCAACTCTCCTCCGACCTCTATTTTGTTTCTTTTTTTACTCAAAATACGTTTTCTTACACTTTTTTACTGCATTTTTATTTGTAAAAATATGTATTTATTTTAAAAACATGGTACTTTATGAAATTATAGTTAATACACAATAATTAAGTTAACATTTATTTAATAGTTTGATTACTTGTGATCACATTAACACAAAAGACTAACCAACCACTTACTTACCATTACAATTGTTTACACTGTCGCAACCTTACCGTAAAATGTCCTTACTGATACTGATGAAACAACAATAGAACCTTTATCATTTGGGTCGTTGGATGAGACTTATGAAATACATAAAAAGTATTGGGACACTCTCGCTATTAGCAGCAGCGCTTCTATTAAGTGGCTGTGATATGGCGTTAATGAATCCCAAAGGCGCTATCGGCGCTGAGCAAAAAACATTAATCCTCATTGCACTTGGTTTAATGTTAATTGTTGTGATACCGGTAATACTGATGGTGATTGTTTTCGCTTTTCGCTACCGTGAATCCAATACTAAAGCCACCTATCGCCCAAACTGGGCTCACTCAAATAAAATTGAACTCGTCGTTTGGACAGTGCCAATTATCATTATTGTGATTTTGGCGAGTATTACATGGAAAACTACCCATGAACTCGATCCTTACAAACCATTAGAGTCCACAGAAAAACCGGTCACCATTGAAGTTGTTTCAATGGATTGGAAATGGTTATTTATCTATCCAGAACAAGGTATAGCAACCGTTAATGAACTGGCTTTCCCGACTAATGTTCCTGTTAATTTCAAAATCACGTCTGACTCTGTCATGAACTCATTCTTTATCCCTCGCTTAGGTGGACAAATCTATGCGATGGCAGGAATGCAGACGAAGCTACACTTAATTGCTAATGAACCAGGTGAATATCAAGGTATGTCAGCAAGTTATAGTGGACACGGCTTCTCTGATATGAAATTTACAGCGATTGCGACACCTGATCGTGCCGGTTTCGATGCGTGGGTTGAAAAAGTCAAACAATCGCCAGATACGTTAAATACGACCGCTGCATTTAATGAACTTGCTAAACCAAGCCAGAAAAATCCAGTGACCTACTATTCAAGCGTGAAGCCAATGTTATTCCAAGAGACCATTTCTAAATTTGGTCACACTGGTCATGGCGCTCACACCAGTAGCAATCAGACAGCACATGCTGATGCAACAATGAATATGAACATGAGCCATGCGGCACATGCAGGAGCAGAGGAATAAAGGCATGTTCGGAAAATTAACTCTTGATGCAATCCCGCTACATGAACCCATTATCGTAGTAACTTTACTCGGTATTGTGCTTGGTGGGCTTGCTGTTGTTGGCGCACTAACTTATTTTCGTAAATGGAAATGGTTATGGACCGAATGGTTAACCAGCGTTGACCATAAAAAAAATTGGTATTATGTATATCATCGTTGCAATGGTCATGATGTTCCGTGGCTTTGCCGATGCGATTATGATGAGAAGCCAACAAGCGCTCGCCTCTGCTGGCGAAGCGGGTTTCTTACCACCTCATCACTATGATCAGATTTTTACCGCACACGGTGTAATCATGATTTTCTTCATGGCAACACCTTTCGTTGTAGGTCTGATGAACCTTGTTGTACCTTTACAAATTGGTGCTCGTGATGTTGCCTTCCCATTCCTAAACTCATTGAGTTTCTGGTTCTTTGTTGTAGGTGTGTTATTAATCAACATCTCTTTAGGTATTGGTGAGTTTGCTCAAACAGGTTGGTTAGCTTATCCACCGCTATCAGGCTTGGAGTATAACCCTGGAGTCGGGGTCGATTATTGGATATGGAGTTTACAAATATCTGGTATTGGTACGCTTCTAACTGGGGTTAACTTCTTCGCGACGATCCTGCGTATGCGTGCGCCGGGTATGAGCATGATGAAAATGCCAGTATTCTCTTGGGCTGCTTTATGTACTAACGTCCTAATTATTGCTGCATTCCCAATTTTAACAGTCACTATTACGCTGTTAACATTAGACCGCTATCTTGGTACACACTTCTTTACCAATGATATGGGCGGTAACATGATGATGTACATCAACCTTGTATGGGCTTGGGGTCATCCAGAAGTTTATATCCTTGTTCTGCCCGTATTTGGTGTGTTCTCTGAAGTTACAGCAACATTCTCTAAAAAACGGTTATTCGGTTATACCTCTTTAGTCGGTGCAACTGTCGTTATTACCGTGTTGTCATTTATCGTTTGGTTACACCACTTCTTTACCATGGGCTCTGGCGCCAACGTCAATGCCTTCTTCGGTATCGCCACAATGATCATCGCTATACCAACAGGGGTTAAAATCTTTAACTGGCTGTTTACGATGTATCAAGGTCGTATCGAATATAAAAGCCCAATGCTGTGGACTATCGGTTTCCTTATCACCTTCTCTGTTGGGGGGATGACTGGGGTTCTGTTAGCCGTTCCAGGTGCAAACTTTGTTTTACATAACAGCTTATTCTTAATTGCTCACTTCCATAACGTTATCATTGGTGGTGTGGTATTTGGCTGTTTCGCAGGTATGACCTACTGGTTCCCTAAAGCATTCGGTTTCACACTGAATGAAAAATGGGGTATCCGTGCATTCTGGTTCTGGTTTATCGGCTTCTTTATGGCCTTTATGCCACTGTATATTCTTGGCTTTATGGGAATGACTCGTCGTATCAGCCAAAATATCAACCCAGAATTCCATCCAATGTTAATGGTTGCTGCGGGTGGTGCGGCTCTGATTGCTATCGGTATCGCTTGTCAAGTTATCCAGATCTACGTAAGTATCCGTGACCGTGATCAAAACCGTGACTTAACGGGAGATCCATGGGGTGGTCGTACGCTGGAATGGTCAATTTCTTCACCTGCGCCTTTCTATAACTTTGCGGTTGAACCTAATGTTCAAACTCGTGATGAGTGGTGGGATCAGAAAGAAAAAGGCACAGCTTATCAGCGTCCAACCAAGTATGAACCCATCCATATGCCTAAAAATACAGGCGCTGGTGTGATTATTTCAGCATTCAGCTTAGTACTTGGCTTTGCCATGATCTGGCATATCTGGTGGTTAGCTATCGTTGGTTTCGCTGGCATGATTGTCACTTGGATCGTGAAAAGCTTTGATACAGATGTGGATTACTATGTCCAAGTACCTGAAATTGAAGCTCTCGAGAATAAGCATTATGAAGAACTGAAAAAAGCAGGTGTGAAATAATGTCTACTCAAACTGTAAATAACGCAAACGCCCATGAGCATCATGGGCACCACGATGCAGGAGCAACGAAAGTTTTCGGCTTCTGGATCTATCTAATGAGCGACCTTATCCTGTTTGCCAGCTTATTTGCCACTTATGCGGTGCTTGTTAACGGGATTGCAGATGGTCCTTCAGGTAAAGAGATTTTTAGCTTACCGTTTGTTTTAGTTGAAACCTTCTTACTACTATTTAGTAGTATCACTTTCGGTTTCGCTATGCTGAGCATGAATAAAGGTAGCGTCAGCCAAGTTAATCTGTGGTTATTTGTTACTTTCTTATTCGGCTTAGGTTTCGTCATCATGGAAGTTTACGAATTCCATGAGCTAATCGCAGAAGGTTATGGCCCAGATCGCAGTGCATTCTTATCTGCATTCTTTGCATTAGTATCAACGCACGGTCTTCACGTAACTGCGGGTTTAATTTGGATTGTGATTATGATGATCCAAGTATCACGCCGTGGTTTAACAGAAGTTAATCGTACTCGTTTAAGCTGTTTAAGTCTGTTCTGGCACTTCCTTGACGTTGTCTGGATCTGTGTGTTCACCGTAGTTTATCTGATGGGAGCGATGTAATGAGTCATCCAAATACTTCTCCTTCAGGCGCAAGCCACGGCAGCATGAAGTCTTACCTAATCGGCTTTATTCTGTCTGTTATCCTCACCGTTATTCCATTTTGGATGGTGATGGAAGGAACAGCGACACCAGCAACAATTCTATGGACGGTTGTCGGTATGGCAGTCGTGCAGATTGTGGTTCACTTAGTCTGCTTCTTACATATGAATACGTCATCAGAAGAGCGCTGGAACGTCGTCGCATTCCTGTTCACACTGCTTATTATCGGCATTGTTGTCGTAGGCTCGCTGTGGATTATGTACAACCTGAACATCAATATGATGATGGATTAAGAGTTGTCGCTATGATTAAGCAATACCTACAAGTCACCAAACCAGGAATTATCTTCGGAAATTTAATTTCTGTAATAGGTGGTTTTCTACTCGCTTCTAAAGGTGAGATTGATTACTCCCTATTTTTCGCGACTCTACTTGGGGTGTCTCTGGTCGTTGCTTCTGGTTGTGTTTTTAACAACTATATTGACCGTGATATTGACCGTATCATGGAAAGAACGAAGAATCGTCCATTAGTTAAAGGATTAATTGACCCTCGAATTAGCCTGATTTATGCCTCAGTATTAGGTATTGCAGGTGTTGTGCTGCTCTATGTAGCAGCCAACCCACTTGCAATGTTTATCGCTGTATTCGGTTTTATTATTTATGTTGGGGTTTATAGCCTCTATATGAAGCGTAAATCTGTTTATGGCACACTGATTGGAAGCTTATCTGGCTCTGCACCTCCTGTTATCGGTTATTGTGCCGTTAGCGGTGAATTTGATGCAGGCGCGGCAATCCTATTACTTATCTTTAGTTTGTGGCAAATGCCTCACTCTTATGCCATTGCTATTTTCCGTTTTAAAGACTACCAAGCTGCGAATATCCCTGTATTACCTGTAATTAAAGGGATCTCTGTCGCTAAACGTCATATCATTCTCTATATTCTGGCGTTTATGATTGCAACCTTAATGCTGACATTAGTTGGTTATGCAGGTTATAAATACCTGATTGTGGCTTCAGCCGTTAGTATTTGGTGGTTAGGCATGGCTTTATCTGGTTATAAAGCAACCAATGATATTGTGTGGGCACGAAAATTATTTATTTTCTCTATTGTCGCAATCACTTCATTAAGCGTAATGATGTCTGTTGATCCAACAAGCTCAACAGAAGCGGTTCTTGCGTATCTAAGATAATGTATTTATTAACGTAATCTAAATACCAGTCAGCCTTCTGACTGGTATTTTTTTATCTCTTTGACGACTTCGCCTGATATCAGTACAGTTTTGTCTTTTTTGTATCCCATTTATTGATTAACCTCACCAAGATTTGCCATTACAATGAGAGGTATCAGTATACGAGGTAATCCATGAATGATAATAAAATGACTCCATTAGAGCGTAAAGCAACATGGGGACTAGGCACTGTTTTTTCTCTTCGCATGCTTGGCATGTTTATGGTACTCCCAGTTTTAACCACTTATGGGCTTCAACTACAACACGCAACCGAATCTCTCATTGGATTAGCCATCGGTATTTATGGATTAACACAAGCTATATTCCAAATTCCTTTTGGTATTTTTTCTGATAAATTTGGTCGAAAACCAATGATTGTTTTTGGCTTAATTATTTTTATTATTGGGAGTTTGATTGCTGCACTCAGTGACAATATCTACGGCATTATTATTGGTAGAGCATTACAAGGGGCGGGAGCTATCTCTGCAGCAGTAATGGCGTTATTATCAGATTTAACTCGAGAACAAAATAGAACAAAAGCAATGGCCTTTATCGGTATTAGCTTTGGAATAACCTTCGCTTTAGCCTTAGTATTAGGACCTATTTTAACGCATATTTTTGGCTTACATGGCCTATTTTGGGGGATTGCCCTACTCGCCTTTGGTGGCATTATTATTACGCTTTTTACTGTACCAAATAGCGAACATCATATTCTTAATAGAGAGTCTGGTTTTGTTCGTGGTAGTGTAAAAAAAGTTTTATTTGATGCTCAGCTGCTTAAGCTTAATACAGGCATTTTTTCACTACATACTTTATTAATGGCTGCATTTGTTGCACTCCCCCTAGTTATGAGTAGCGCAGGTTTAGAGAAAGAGAAACATTGGATTGTTTACCTAGTCACTATGCTTATTGCTTTTATTACTGTACTTCCTTTTATTATCTATGCAGAAAAGAAACGCAAAATGAAACAAGTTTTCTTATTCTGTATTTTCTTACTTATTATTGCGCAAGCCGTTCTTATTATTTCAGGCTCTAGTTTATGGTTAATTATTGCAGGCATTCAGGTTTTCTTTATTGGTTTTAATATTATGGAAGCCCTACTTCCTTCATTAATTAGTAAAGAAGCGCCAGCAGGTTATAAAGGTACAGCAATGGGAATTTATTCCACCAGCCAATTTTTAGGCGTGGCATTAGGCGGAATTTTAGGGGGATGGCTTTACCAGCATTATAGTGCACAAACTGTATTTTTAGGCTGTTTAGTGATTGGCTTCATTTGGTTTTTCATTAGCCTGACATTGCACCAACCCTCTTATGTCAGTAGCTTACGTGTTGAATTACCTCCAAATTTATCTTCACACCAACAACAGCAACTCCAACAATTATTTAAGCAACAACCTGGGGTTAATGAAGTTGTGATGATTGCGGATGAACAGAGTGCTTATATTAAGGTTGATACTAAACAAACGCCGAGAACAACATTAGAGTCGTTGATCCCTTTAGTTTAAGGCTCAATGCATTGACGAGATAACATAAAAATGCGCTGTTCAACCAGCGCATTTTTTATAACTAAATGAATAAACAATTAGTCACGGAAATTGTTAAATTGGAATGGCTGCCCTAACTCACCTTCTCTGACTAATTTCATTACGGCTTGTAAGTCGTCACGTGATTTACCTGTAACGCGAACTTGCTCACCTTGAATTTGAGTCTGAACTTTCAATTTACTGTCTTTGATTAACTTAACAATTTTTTTCGCTAAAGCGGTATCAATACCTTGTTTTAAGGTAGCTTCTACGCTGTACATTTTTCCGCTATGAGTCATCTCTTCAGGGATATTCAATACCGCACCATCAATCCCTCTTTTTGCCATTTTCTCACGCAGAATATCTAATAATTGTTGAACCTGAAATTCAGATACACTGGTCGTTTTCACTGACTCTGCTTTTTCGTTTAATTCAAAGCTTGCTTCAACGTTACGAAAATCCCAGCGAGTAGTCAGTTCACGTTGTGCATTTTCTACCGCATTACGCACTTCATGTAAGTCAACTTCAGATACGATATCAAAAGATGGCATTCTTTCTTCCTCAATAAATAAATACAGCCCGAATAATAGCTTCTTTTAGGGTTACAAAAAAGCATCGCACATTCAATAACAAACTTATTCCCTTCATGATCTCTTATAGTAAAGCGCAAACATACTTTAAACAGAGAAATGCAATCAATGTTATAATTTTGGCTAAATAGTCTAATGACCGTCAGTAGCCACCTTAGCTATTGCGATTTGCAAAAAAGAGGCACAATGAAAATTACCGTTTTAGGATGTGGTTCGATTGGTAAACTTTGGGTTGCAGCTTTAACACGCCAATCTCATGAAGTACAAGGTTGGTTAAGAGTACCTCAGCCTTTTTTAGACGTGAGTGTTGATAACATTAATGGTGAGCCTTTTTATCAACGTATTACCGCAAATCAACTTCAATTGTTAAAACAAAGCGAATTATTAATTGTTTGCTTAAAATCTTGGCAAGTCTCAGATGCCGTTAATTCGCTATTACCTTATCTTTCTGCACAATGTCCTATTTTACTTATCCATAATGGTATGGGAACGGCTGATGAATTAACAGCGACACAACACCCAGTTATCAGACCTATTTTACAAGGCATTATTACTCATGGTGCTTATCAACAAGGACAAGATGTTATTCATACCGCAACCGGAATAACACATATCGGTCCATTAAATCATGTCGCTGAACAATATAGCTATTTAGCGGAAACCTTACACCATGCTTTGCCGGATGTCGCTTGGCATAATGATATCCATACAATTAGTTGGCTAAAGCTTGCTGTGAATTGTGTTATCAATCCGCTTACCGTTTATTATCAATGCCGTAATGGGGATTTATTGCGCTACCCTGAACATATTCAAAAAGTCTGCGATGAAGTTTATCAAGTTATGGAACGTGAAGGTGTTGTTCCCACCTCCAAAACACATCTTCATGGCTATATTATTGATACCATAGAACAAACAGCAAATAATTATTCTTCTATGTATCAAGATGTGAAATATCAACGCCATACAGAGATTGACTATATTACGGGTTATTTATTGCGTCGAGCTTCGGAACAAGGGCTTGTATTGCCAGAAAATAACCGCCTTTTTCAATTTATTAAACAACAGGAAGGCAATTATGACCATATCAGCACTCATCTGCCTAGCTAATGGAAGTGAAGAAACCGAAGTTGTGACTACTGCAGATTTACTGGTAAGGGCGGGTATTAATGTCGTACTTGCAAGTGCAGAAGATGATGTTGATGAGCTTATAATTACATGCTCACGAGGCATAAAACTTGTCGCTGATGCCCCTTTAGTTCGTGTTGTCGATCACCACTATGACGTTATTATTCTACCTGGTGGATTACAAGGTACTGAAACCTTAAGAGATAGCCCTTTAGTCGTTGAAAAAGTACGTCGTATGCACAGTGAAAATAAACTTGTTGCAGCCATCTGTGCAGCACCCGCAATTATTCTTGAGTCTCACAATATTTTTCCCGTCGGTAACATGACGGGTTTTCCTGCATTAAAAGATAAAATATCGCCAAAAAAAATGGGTTGATTACCGAGTCTATTTTGATGAGAGAGTTAATTTGATTACCAGCCAAGCGCCTGCAACATCTATCGATTTCGCACTAAAAATTATCGAACGCTTAAAAGGCAAAGAAGCTGCCGCCGATGTTGCCAAACAACTGGTATTACCACCCGGTATTTATAATTACCAAGATGAATTTACAGGATTTGGGGATAGGTAAATAATAATTGCTAACATATTATATTGAGCAAAAAAATAATATTTTGCTCAATATAATCACCTGGAGAATAGCAGCGACATTCCCCAACATTATTGTTGTATAAAAAACAAAAGCCACTAATTTTAACTACTTAGTATGCCAAAGTAGTTAAAGATAGTGGCTTTTTATCAAAGTATAAACGTTATATATTATTTTTTACGATAGACTTTAACGTTTTCAAAGCCTTGTTCACGCAAATACAACGCTTGTAAACGACTCATCATTCCGCGGTCACAATAGAGTAAATAAGTTTTGGCTTTATCTAGATCACCAAATTGAGTGCTTAATTTATAGAAAGGTAACTCTTTAACATTAACACCGTCTATCTTTAATGGTGAAGTTTCTTGCTCTTCAGGTGAGCGAATATCTAAAATAACATCGTTAGCACCAAATTCAGATACCATCTCAACTTCAGTAACTTGCTGTACGGTTTCTTCTGCAATACGACGAATATCCATATTGTTGGCGTTTTCAACAACGCTATCTAGAATGGAAAAATCAAATTTCTCTTCTTCCGCTTCAATCTTTGCTTTAACTGCTTTCACTGTTGGGCTTTTTGAAATTACGCCACAGAATTCAGGCATTGTGCGAGCAAAATCTTCTGTACCAATTTGACGCGCTATATTGATAATATTTTCTTTATCATGCGTGATAAGAGGACGTAGAATTAATGTATCAGTCGCATTATCAATTAAACGTAAGTTAGTTAAGGTTTGACTAGAAACTTGACCTAATGCTTCACCTGTTACAATCGCTTGAACACCATAGCGTTCGGCAACACGAGATGCTGCACGTACCATCATACGTTTTAGTACCACGCCCATTTGACCATCGTCGATTTTTTCTAAAATTTCTGCAACAACTGGCTCAAAATCAACTGCGACAAAATGTACTTTATGAGAGCGACCAAAGCGATTCCATAAGTAATATGCAACCTGCTTAACCCCAATTTCGTGTGCTGAGCCACCTAAGTTAAAGAAACAGTAGTGAACTCGGCTACCACGACGCATTAACATATAACTCGATACACCTGAATCATAACCACCAGAGATCAGTGATAAAACATCTTCTTGTGTACCAATTGGGAAGCCACCAATACCTTCATAGCGCGCATTCACTAAAATAAGTTTATCGTCTTCAATTTCTAAGTTAATGGTGACATCTGGACGCGTTAATTTCACTTTTGCACTTTCAATGTGTTGGTTAAAGCCACCACCAACATAACGCTCAACTTCATTTGAAGTAAAACTATGCTTACCACGACGTTTAGCACGAACACAAAATGTTTTGTTTTCAACTAAATGCTTAAATGCGGCAAAAGTTTGCTCAAAAATATTGTGTAAATCAGTATACGGATGCTCTTCTACTTGTAAAAAGTGATGAATACCAGGAATACGTGTTAATGCATCACATACAGCTTCACTTTTACTTTCATCTTTGCTAACAACAACAATGTTATCCCAATTGCGAACAACGGTGATTTCATCACCTAATGTATTAAGAACATTTCGAATATTGCTGGTAAGAATTTTGATAAAACGTATACGAACTGATTGGCTTTTGATCGTAATTTCGGGGAATAATTTAATAATAAACTTCATAGTCAATGGTCATAGGTTATTAAGTAGAAACATAAACTACAGTGATGTAAATTGACTGGAGTTTATAAAAGTCACAAAGTATATCACCAATATTTAGGGCTCACCCGCAAAAATCATCGACTGAATAAGAAATTTTCTTCTTACTTGTAGTAAGATGATCGCTATTATTCAGCGCTAACATGCTTTATTATCAAAAATATTATGGCTAAGAAAACGACACCAATTAACGAAGACACCGCACCAACACCAAGTTTCGAAGCATCTATGCAAGAACTTGAGCAAATCGTAAACCGTTTAGAATCCGGTGAGCTCCCTCTAGAAGAAGCGCTTAATGAGTTTGAACACGGCGTTCGTCTAGCCCGTGTTGGACAAAAAACATTACAAGATGCTGAACAACGTGTTCGTATTCTTCTAAAAGAAGACGATAATGCAACTCCTGATAATTTTATCCAAGAGGCAGAATAATTGAGTAACGCAACTTCAAGTACGGATGCGTTCCGTCATAAATTAGATTCCGCCCACCAACGTGTTGATGATGCATTAAACCAAGCGCTATCCGCTTTACCATTTACTGACATGCCGTTAGGTAAAGCCATGCATTATGGTGCTCTTTTAGGTGGAAAGCGCTTACGTCCTTTTCTTGTTTATGCAGTGGGCGAAATGTTTAAAGTCCCAGCACTTAACCTTGATGCCCCCGCCGCCGCCGTAGAATGTATTCACGCTTATTCTCTCATTCATGATGATTTACCTGCGATGGATGATGATGATTTACGTCGTGGTAAGCCTACATGTCATATTGAGTTTGGTGAGGCCAACGCAATTTTAGCGGGTGATGCATTACAAACATTAGCCTTTGAGATCTTAGCCAAAAATCCCATGCCTGATGTTGCAATCGCCGATCGCGTTGCTATGATTGCTGAATTAGCAACAGCCAGCGGGCTGGCAGGTATGTGTGGTGGTCAGGCACTTGATCTTGAAGCCGAAGATAAATCAATTGACCTCGCATCTCTTGAAAAAATCCATTTACACAAAACAGGTGCATTAATTCGTGCAGCTGTCCGATTAGGTGCATTTAGTGCTGGCTCAAAAGGCCATAATGTATTACCCGCACTAGATAAGTATGCCCACTCTATTGGCCTCGCATTTCAAGTACAAGATGACATTTTAGATGTCATTGGCAGTACTGAAGAAACAGGAAAACGTCAAGGGAGCGACCAAGAGTCAGGAAAAAGCACATATCCGGCACTCCTTGGATTAGCACAAGCTCAAAAGAAAGCACAGGAATTGTATAACGAAGCACTGGATGCCTTAGCGTTTCTTGAGCAATACGAGTACGATACGACCACGCTTAAACAATTAGCGAGTTTTATCGTCAAACGGAAAAACTAATAAAAAATAAAGAGAGCAGCTTACCTGTTCTTTCCCTATTACAAGTGATTAATTAATAGGCATCACATGAGCATTGATATCGAAAAATATCCCACATTGGCGTTGGTTGAAACACCAGAAGATTTGCGCCTATTACCAAAAGAGAGTTTACCTAAACTCTGTGATGAGCTAAGGCTATTTCTTCTAAACAGTGTCAGCCGCTCAAGTGGTCACTTCGCCTCAGGTTTAGGTGCTATTGAGTTAACGGTTGCTCTTCATTACGTTTATAAAACCCCTTTTGATAACCTCATTTGGGATGTTGGCCATCAGGCTTATCCTCATAAGATCTTAACAGGTCGCCGTGACCGCATTGATACTATCCGTCAAAAAAATGGATTGCATCCCTTCCCTTGGCGAGAAGAGAGTGAATATGACAAGCTTTGTGTCGGTCACTCTTCAACCTCTATCAGTGCAGGTCTAGGTATGGCTGTTGCAGCTGAGCAAGAAAAGCTGAACAGAAAAACAGTTTGTGTCATTGGTGATGGTGCAATTACTGCGGGTATGGCTTTTGAAGCAATGAACCACGCAGGGGATATTGAACCTGATATGCTCGTTATACTTAATGACAACGAAATGTCGATTTCAGAAAACGTTGGTGCATTAAACAATCACCTTGCACAATTGTTATCTGGCAAACTGTATACGACCTTGCGTGAAGGTGGAAAAAAGGTCTTTTCTGGTATTCCCCCCATTAAAGAATTACTGAAAAAGACGGAAGAACATATTAAAGGCATGGTGGTTCCAGGCACCATGTTTGAAGAGCTAGGCTTCAACTATATCGGTCCAGTTGATGGTCATGATGTTATTGCATTAGTACAAACACTCGCTAATATGCGTGATCTAAAAGGCCCTCAACTTCTGCATATTATGACTAAAAAAGGCCGTGGATATGCGCCTGCTGAACGTGATCCTATTAGCTGGCACGCTGTACCTAAGTTTGATCCACAAGCAGGTACATTACCTAAAAGCCCGAATGCACGACCTACATTTTCCAAAATTTTTGGTGACTGGTTATGTGAAGAAGCCTCAACTGATCCCAAACTCATGGCTATTACCCCAGCTATGCGTGAAGGCTCTGGTATGGTGCGTTTCTCAAAAGAATACCCATCACAATACTTTGATGTTGCGATCGCAGAACAACATGCCGTTACGTTTGCAGCAGGTTTAGCAATTGGGGGTTATAAGCCGATTGTTGCTATCTATTCAACATTCTTACAACGCGCTTACGACCAAGTGATCCACGATATTGCCATTCAAAAACTACCTGTTTTATTCGCTATTGATCGTGGCGGTATTGTGGGAGCTGATGGTCAAACTCACCAAGGCGCTTTTGATCTCTCGTTCTTACGTTGTATTCCTAATATGATCATTATGGCGCCAAGTGATGAAAATGAATGTCGCCAAATGCTTCATACTGGTTATCACTATCAAGATGGCCCTGTTGCCGTACGCTATCCAAGAGGTTCTAGTGTTGGTGCGCAATTGCAACCACTTAATCCACTACCTATGGGTAAAGGTATTATTCGTCGTCAAGGCAAGGGAATTGCGATCCTAAACTTTGGTACATTACTACCAGAAGCGTTAGAAGTGGCTGAAAAATTGGATGCTACTGTCGCTGATATGCGTTTTATCAAGCCTCTTGATCAATCACTTATTCTTTCTCTCGCTGAACAACATGATATGTTAGTAACGCTAGAAGAGAATGCCATTATGGGCGGCGCTGGTAGTGGTGTTAATGAGTTGCTCATGCAAGAACGTTGCCTTGTACCTGTCTTGAACTTAGGTATACCTGATCTTTTTGTACCACAAGGTGGACAAGAAGAAATCAGAGCTGACTTAGGATTAGATGCCGAAGGTATTGAGAAATCAATTAAGGCTTATCAAGCTAACTAATTGAATTAAATTGATTAAAAACCTCTCCTGATTAACTAAAGGAGAGGTTAATACATTTTTTAGGCTGTGATTATCTACTTGTATAATACTGGTTTACGCTTTCATACTTCTTATTCCCCCCATATAATCTTGTCCGTTATCACATTTTTATGAAATTCACTGAAAACAAATACTTTTTTTCTTGAAACCATTCAGCGTTAATTTATTCAATCAAGTTTAGATTTTTCTTTCTTTTTGTTCACCAACGAACGTTTCGTATCATGTTCACAATATGAATAAATCAAACTTGTTTTCCCCTCTTTCTTTTCTACTATGTAGACAGCGAAACGTTTCGCTGAGGAGGAAACATGAAAAAAGGTGTATTACTTAATAGTCCTATCTCGAGTGTCATTTCACGTTTAGGACACACTGACAAAATCACTATTGCAGATGCCGGATTACCTATTCCCTCCTCTGTTGAACGGATTGATCTTGCTCTGACTCAAGGTATTCCAGACTTTATGTCCGTACTGCAGACGATCACTCATGAGATGCAAGTGGAAGCCGTAATGCTGGCGGACGAAATTAAAACGATCAATCCTTCTCTTTTTAATGAAATCATCTCTTACCTCCATTTATTAGAACAAGAGCAGAAGAAACCTATCCAAATAATCTCTGTTTCACATGAAACATTAAAGAAGCAACTTACTGAAAATAAAGCTGTTATTAGAACGGGTGAATGTACACCTTATGCCAATATTGTGTTGTTTTCTGGTGTGACTTTTTGAGGACAATATGGAACCTTTACTTGAACTTAAAGATATTGATAAGTCATTCCCCGGCGTAAAAGCACTATCAGGCGCAACGTTGCGAATTTACCCAGGTCGAGTAATGGCTTTAGTCGGTGAGAATGGCGCAGGAAAATCAACACTGATGAAAGTACTCACTGGGATCTATAAAAAAAGATGCTGGCGAAGTGATTTATCAAGGCAAAAGTTGTGCTTTCAATGGCCCAAAATCTTCCCAAGAAGCAGGAATAGGCATTATTCATCAAGAGCTTAACCTTATTCCAGAATTAACCATTGCAGAAAATATCTTCTTAGGTCGTGAATTTACACGTGCTTTTGGTGCTATCGATTGGAAGAAAATGTATACAGAGGCCGATAAGTTATTAGCCCGATTAAACCTTGCTTACAGTAGTCACCGTTTAGTGTCTGAATTATCAATTGGCGATCAGCAAATGGTAGAAATTGCCAAGGTGCTTAGCTTTGGTTCCAAAGTGATTATTATGGATGAACCAACAGACGCATTAACTGACACTGAAACTGAATCACTATTTAGTGTTATTCGTGAACTGAGGGATCAAGGTTGTGGCATTGTTTATATCTCACACCGTTTAAAAGAGATCTTTGAGATTTGTGATGACGTAACGGTACTACGAGACGGCCAGTTTATTGGTGAAAAACCTGTCGCTTCATTAAAAGAAGACACCCTGATTGAAATGATGGTGGGGCGTAAGTTAGAAGATCAATACCCTCGTATTAATATTCCACAAGGAAAAATAAAACTTAACGTCATTAACCTCAGTGGCGAAGATGTTCACGAAGTGAGTTTCTCATTACATGAAAGCGAAATTCTTGGTATTTCAGGATTAATGGGAGCGGGTCGTACTGAGTTAATGAAAATTATCTACGGCGCATTACCCAAAACTAATGGCACCGTTGAGTTAGATGGTAAACCCTGCCAAATCAAAAAACCCGTTGAAGGATTGGAACAAGGTATTGTTTACATCTCTGAAGATAGAAAGCGTGATGGTTTAGTGCTTGGCATGTCAGTAAAAGAAAATATGTCTCTGACTGCACTTCGCTATTTTAGCCGCAGTATGGGTGTGATTAATCATAAAGAAGAGCAACTCACGGTCGGTGACTTTATTAAATTATTCAATATAAAAACGCCTTCAATGGATCAAACTATTGGCTTTTTATCTGGGGGAAATCAACAAAAAAGTGGCTATCGCAAGAGGCCTAATGACTCGCCCTAAAGTACTTATTCTTGATGAACCCACTCGTGGTGTTGATGTGGGCGCTAAAAAAGAAATTTATCAGCTAATTAATAAATTTAAACAAGAAGGATTAAGCATCATCTTAATTTCTTCTGAAATGCCTGAGGTAATGGGAATGAGTGACCGTATTTTGGTTATGCATGAAGGTCGTATTAGTGGTGAGTTTTCGGCACACAATGTCACACAAGAAATGCTAATGGCAGCGGCTGTTGGTAAACAATATGACGCGAAATTAGGAGCTTGATATGAGCACAAATTCAATTCCAGCGTCAAAACGTTGGTTCTCAAAAGCTTGGCTATTAGAACAAAAATCGCTGATTGCATTACTACTTCTGATTGTTGTGGTTTCCACACTCAGCCCTAATTTCTTTACCTTAAATAATATTTTCAACATTCTCCAACAAACATCGGTTAACGCCATTATGGCAGTTGGAATGACTCTAGTTATTTTAACATCAGGCATCGATCTCTCTGTGGGTTCATTGCTTGCTTTAACTGGCGCCGTTGCAGCATCTATGGTTGGAGCGGATGTTAATGCGCTGGTTGCTGTTGTTGGCGCATTGGCATTAGGTGCGGCTATTGGAGGAGTAACAGGAATTATCGTTGCTAAAGGTAAAGTACAAGCCTTTATTGCTACGTTAGTCATGATGTTATTACTGCGCGGTGTTACGCGTGTCTATACCGACGGCAGCCCAATTAATACCGGGTTTAGCGATAATGCCGACCTATTTAGTTGGTTTGGTATTGGTCGCCCATTTGGTATTCCAACCCCCATTTGGCTAATGATGATTGTCTTTTTAAGTGCCTGGTATTTATTACATCACACCCGTTTAGGTCGCTATATCTATGCGTTAGGAGGCAATGAATCAGCCACTCGCTTATCGGGTATTAGCGTCGATAAAATCAAAATCATCGTTTATTCATTATGCGGTTTATTAGCCGCCCTTGCGAGTGTCATTGAAGTTGCTCGACTTTCATCAGCACAACCCATGGCAGGTAATGGCTATGAGCTAGATGCGATCGCCGCCGTTGTTCTAGGTGGCACCAGCCTTGCGGGGGGTAAAGGTCGTATTATTGGTACATTAATTGGTGCGCTTATTCTCGGCTTTTTAAATAATGCACTAAATTTATTAGGAATATCATCAAACTATCAAATGATAGTAAAAGCGGTGGTCATCTTACTTGCTGTTTTGGTAGATAACAAAAAATAACACTCTATTCTCTTAATCCGAATCCCGACAGGAACTTATATTATGAAACTCAAAAAAATGGCGACACTTCTTTCTGTTGTTGCATTAAGCGCCACAATCAGTGCTAACGCATTAGCAAAAGAATCGATCGCGCTTGTTATCTCAACACTTAACAATCCTTTCTTTGTCACCATGAAAGACAGTGCACAAAAAGAGGCAAATAGATTAGGTTACGATCTTGTTGTTCTAGATTCTATGGATAACCCTGCAAAAGAGCTTGCTAACGTACAAGATCTCACCGTGAAAGGCACACGCTTAATGCTTATTAATCCAACAGATTCAGATGCTGTGGGTAATGCAGTTATTTTAGCCAATAAAGCCAATATCCCCGTGATCACCTTAGACCGAGTTGCAAACAAAGGTGACGTCGTCAGCCACGTCGCTTCAGATAACCGCCTTGGTGGCAAAATGGCGGGAGATTATATTGCTGAAAAAGTCGCTAATGATGCCAAAGTCATCCAACTAGAAGGTATTACAGGAACATCGGCATCGCGTGAACGTGGTGAAGGCTTTAAGCAAGCCGTTGATGCCCATAAATTAGATGTACTTGCAAGCCAACCCGCTGATTTTGACCGCACAAAAGGTCTTAACGTAATGCAAAATCTGTTAACTGCGTATCCTGCAGTTCAGGCTGTTTTTGCACAAAATGATGAAATGGCATTAGGTGCATTACGTGCATTGCAAACTGCCGGTCGTACCGATGTATTAGTGATTGGTTTCGATGGTACAGATGATGGGATCAAAGCGGTAAACCGTGGCATGTTAGGTGCAACCATTGCGCAACGTCCAGATCAAATTGGTATTATCGGCATTCAAACTGCAGATAAAATTCTCAAAGGCGAGAAAGTGGATGCAACAATCCCTGTCGAGCTTGAGTTAGTTATTAAAAAATAACAACAATAAACACCACGGGGTGATATTGCTCCGTGGTGGCTTTAATCATTAAAACATGTTTCACAAGGATAAAGGCTATGACAACACCTCGCCTTGCTGTTCTAGGTAGTATCAATGTTGACCACATTATGAATATTTCGCAATTTCCCAAACCTGGTGAAACCATTATTGGTCATCAATACAAAATAGCCTTTGGTGGTAAAGGTGCAAATCAAGCCGTGGCTTGTGGCCGTAGTGGCGCCGATATTACCTTTATTGCTTGTGTCGGTGATGATGCCATTGGCAGTGAAATCATCTCTCAACTTAAAACAGATAACATTCATATTGATGCAATTAGCATTATTCCTCAAACACCAACGGGTGTTGCGATGATCCTTGTTAATGAACAAGGTGAAAATGTCATTAGCATTGTTGCGGGTGCAAATGGCGCATTAACACCTACACATTTTCAGCAGTATCATCATGTTGTTGAGCATGCTGACGCCTTACTGATGCAATTAGAATCACC
Source organism: Shigella sp. FC1967 (assembly GCF_001743005.1). Classification (NCBI taxonomy): domain Bacteria; kingdom Pseudomonadati; phylum Pseudomonadota; class Gammaproteobacteria; order Enterobacterales; family Enterobacteriaceae; genus Shigella; species Shigella sp. FC1967. The sequence goes on from NZ_MIIZ01000222.1 coordinate 19,586, forward strand.
GTTAGAGACGGTTTTTGAAGCGGCAAAACTTGCAAAATCACATCAAACGAAAGTCATTTTAAATCCCGCACCAGCACAAGCTTTATCGGATGAATTTCTGAGTTTTATTGATGTTATCACGCCAAATGAGACAGAAGCCGAAATATTAACTGGCGTTTCTGTGCATGATGAAGCGGGTGCAGCAAAAGCTGCCGAGATTTTACATCGTAAAGGTATCAAACAAGTGCTAATCACGTTAGGTAGCCGCGGGGTATGGTTTAGTGAACAAGGAAAAGGCGTGATAATTCCTGGATTTCGTGTCGATGCTGTTGATACCATTGCCGCAGGTGATACATTTAATGGGGCATTTGTCACTGCAATCTTAGAAGGGAAACCTTCCGTTGAGGCTATTCGTTTTGCTCACGCAGCAGCTGCAATTGCCGTTACACGTCATGGTGCGCAATCGTCTGTTCCTTGGCGTCATGAAATTGAATCATTTTTAGCAGAGCGAGCATAGTACTTTGGCAACAATGAAAGATGTCGCCCGTTTGGCGGGCGTTTCGACATCAACTGTTTCTCACGTTATCAATAACAATCGTTATGTTAGCGAAGGTATTCGTAAAAAGGTTAATGACGCTATCGAAACCTTAAATTACGCGCCTTCAGCTTTAGCGCGCAGTTTAAAAATGAACTGTACTCACACTATTGGAATGTTAGTGACAGCCAGTAGTAACCCGTTCTATGCAGAAGTTGTTCGTGGTGTTGAACGCAGTTGTTACGAAAAAGGTTATAGCCTTATTTTATGTAACACCGAAGGGGATTACGAACGCATGGATAGTAGCCTTGAAACGTTGCTACAAAAACGTGTTGATGGTTTATTATTGATGTCAACAGAAGCCAGAGCGCCCTCTCATGAAGTACTAAATCGTTATCCTCGTTTACCGATGGTTATGATGGATTGGTCCCCATTTGAATATGGAGGCGATATTATTCAAGATAACTCTCTACTTGGGGGAGAAATCGCCACCAATTATCTAATTGAAAAAGGCTTTACTGAAATTGCCTGTATTGCAGGTCCACAAGATAAGCTTCCCGCAAAACATCGTTTGCAAGGTTATTACAATGCGATGCAAAAAGCAGGATTAACCATTCGAGAAGAGTTTGTATTAACCAGCGATTTTGAATTTGCGGGGGGATTTAGCGCAATGCAAAAATTACTCTCACTTTCTGCCTTACCACAAGCGGTGTTCACCTGTAATGATGCGATGGCTGTTGGTGCTTATCAAGCTATTTATCAAAAAGGGTTGCGTGTACCCGATGATATTTCAGTCATGGGTTATGATGATATCGACCTCGCTTCTTATATGATCCCTCCGCTTTCTACGATCCATCAACCCAAAGATGAATTGGGTAAGCTTGCTGTCAGCCAATTATTACATCGCATGGAAAACATCGATGCTGATGACAATGTCCTGGTGCTTACACCCAAACTTATAGAGCGTGGTTCTGTGATAGATTTCATAAAATAATAACAAGAAAATTAACACTATTATTGATAATGCTCTCATTTATGATGAGGGCATTTATTTTTAGTCATCTTTATTAAATTAACACTTTAATATCAATTAGTTAAATAATATTTAAAACTGCTTTTATTTATCTTTATTTTCTATTTAACTCGCTATATCTAATCTACTTTTCCTCACTCGTTATGTCATACCCTGTGAAAGATGCAAATTTCCATCAAATCCATTATACTATCGCCCTTTCACATTATCAGAAGCAACGCCTATTTAAGAAATTGCTTAGAACTTTCACTCTTAAACGATAATGTGTCCTTTAATTTATGGGGCAAGTGTTATCCTCATTGTGACGATTAATCACTTCCCATTTTGATAAAATTTGAGAGTATTATTATGTCATTACCTTCTTGTCCTAAGTGCAATTCAGAATACACCTATGAAGACGGTGCAATGTATGTTTGCCCTGAATGTGCGCATGAGTGGAACGATGCAGAACCCACTATTGATAACGATGAGTTAGTCGTTAAAGATGCTAACGGCAATTTATTAGCTGATGGTGATTCAGTGACGGTGATTAAAGATCTCAAAGTCAAAGGTAGTTCAACCATGCTGAAAATGGGGACTAAAGTAAAAGGTATCCGTTTAGTAGAAGGCGATCATAATATTGATTGTAAAATTGATGGTTTTGGACCAATGAAGTTGAAATCGGAATTTGTGAAAAAGAACTAAGATAATAGATTCTTTAAACATCGAGTTAGATATTATCAATATCATCAAAGGCGCTAATAGAGCGCCTTTAAATTAAAGTAAGACTACTCGTTAGACTCACTGAAATGATCAAACCCTTTGAGATTAGGGTAAACATCTTTACCATCACGTAAATAGCGAATACCTTCAGTAATCGGCATAATTTGCCCTATACAATGAAAATCTGCGCCTGTATGTGCTAATGCCATTTCTAAAGCGCCGCGGTTGATTTCAGGCACTGTAAAACATAACTCATAATCTTCACCGCCACTTAATGCCCAAATCTCCGCTTGTTCTTCACTCACTTCCGCTTTCATCGCTGGCGAGTAAGGTAATGCATCTAAATTTAAGCGAGCCCCACAGCCACTTGCCGTGAGAATATGGTTCAAGTCTGAAATCAGTCCATCAGAAATATCAATTGCAGATGTCGCTAAATGACGTAATGCTTGACCTTGTAGTAACCGAGGTTGAGGGCGCAAATGCCTTGCAACAAAATAGTCACTATGCTCTTTTTCTGTCGGCTGTAATCTATTTTGTAATACAGCAAGCCCTGCCGCGCTATCACCTAAAAAACCCGTGACATAGATCCAATCGCCAATTTTAGCGCCAGAACGGAGTAATGCCGTTCCTTGTGGAACAAGTCCTTGTATAGTGATTGTTAAACTCAAAGGACCACGAGTGGTATCACCGCCGATTAACTGGATTGCATAATAATCAGCTAACGCAAAGAAGGAACGACTAAATGCCTCAAGCCATTCACTGTTTGTATCAGGAAGTGTTAAAGCTAATGAAGCCCAAGAAGGATCTGCACCAACGGCAGCTAAATCACTAATATTTACAGCAAGTGCTTTATAGGCTAAATCTTCAGGTGAGATAGAAGGAAGGAAGTGAATACCACTCACTAGAGTATCGGTACTAATAGCAATTTGTTGCTTTTCAGGTACCGTCAATATTGCGCAGTCATCCCCAATTCCTGTACTCACATCTTTTCGTTTTACAGGCTGTGAAGTGAAATATTGCTTAATAAGGGAGAATTCACCACAAGGCATATCTATTTCCTATTGAGCTATGCATACTAAACTAGCTTTATTAAACAAAAGGCCGGAAATACCGGCCTTGAATTATTTACCATAGAGGAAACGTGAAAAACGTTATTTTTTACGTACTGTTGGTGCAGCTTTATCAAGTACGCCATTAACAAATTTATGGCTATCGTCAGCACCAAATACCTTAGCCAGTTCAATCGCTTCGTTAATCGCAACTTTGTAAGGAACATCTTCACGGAAGCTAAGTTCAAACATTGCTAAACGTAAAATTGCTTTTTCAACTTGACCTAATTCTTCAAGTTGGCGGGATAAATAAGGTTCCATTGCCTTATCTAAACGTGTTGCATTAATGGCAACACCCACTAAAAGCTCACGAAAATAAGCAATATCTACACCTTGGGTATCCTGCTCGGATAAAAACTCCAATTCCACATCCGCGATGTCATTTCCGGATAATTGCCATGAGTAGATAGCTTGAACAGCACACTCACGAGCACGACGACGAGCAGCAGGTTTCACAAAATTCCCCTTAAGTTAAAACAGATGATTAGCCTTTTATGGCTTTAAGTACATTGATCATTTCAAGTGCTGTCATTGCCGCTTCAGCACCTTTGTTGCCCGCTTTAGTTCCTGCGCGTTCAATAGCCTGTTCAATACTTTCCGTTGTTAATACACCAAAAGTCACAGGGATCTCACTTTGCATTGCAACTTGAGATAGGCCAGAACTACATTCGCCAGCAACGTATTCAAAATGTGCGGTTCCGCCACGGATAACAGTACCTAATGCGATAACTGCATCGTATTTGTCGCTTTCTGCTAATGCCTTCACAGTTAAGGGCAACTCATAAGCGCCTGGAACCCAAACGACGGTAATATTTTCAGAGGAAACTTGTCCAATGCGTTCTAATGCATCAACCGCACCGTCTAATAGATTGTCGTTGATGAAGTTATTAAAACGGGCAATTGCAATTGCTACGCGTGCGTTTGGCGCCGCGACAACACCTTTGATTACGTTCATAGGTTACCTTTTTCTCCTATCCGCGGGGCGCGGATTTTATCATATTCTTTCCCTTACTGCGCTCTGTTTTATTATCACACAGCAAAGGAGCCAAAAACCCTTGATAAATCAAGGCATTTAGTTGGCTGATAACGATGTCGTAACGACAGGAAATAACACACACAGCGCTATTTTACTACAAATAGCGCCGTAGACACACTTATTTGCGTCTATTAATAACGAGGTTTTAAACAAATTCTGATATCGGAACCAATTTGTTGGAGAGAATCTACTGTAAATTCAGGCGCTTCAGATAATGATAAAAGCGGAGAGAGTGCAAATAATCCACGTGCATCATTCCCTAAAATTTTAGCGCAATATAAATAATAAGCTCATCAACAAGCCCAGCTTCTAATAATGCACCAGCAAAATGAGCGCCACTTTCAACCCATACGGTATTGATATTGCGTTTACCCAATTGCATCATTAATAAAACTAAATCCACACCGCTGTTTTTACCATTCGTTGGTAATAGAATTTCTGATACATTACCCTGCCAGTCACTTGGCTGTGATTTTGTACGCGCCAACCAGCATTCGCCTTCAATTTGAGTGATTTTATGATTTTCAGTCACTCTATTTTGGCTATCAGCAACAATACGAATAGGTTGGCGTAGCGTTTCTTCAGGATAAAGCGCTTTAATTTCATCTGAAAGCTCATCCCAACGCACATTCATAGAAGGGTTGTCTGCAAGGACGGTTGCACTTGTCGTTAAAATAGCGCTAGCTTGGGCACGAAAATTTTGTACATCCCGACGAGAGGCTTTAGAGGTTATCCATTGGCTTTCACCTGATGCTAATGCTGTTTTACCATCTAAAGATGCACCTAATTTTAGCTGGATATAAGGGAAGCCTGTTCTCATTCGTTTAAAAAAACCAACGTTAAGTTTTTCAGCTTCTTGCATTAAGACACCGTGTGAAACATCAATTCCGGCGGATAATAATTTATGTAATCCTCGTCCCGCAACCTGAGGATTGGGATCTTGCATCGCAGCAACAACACGTTTTATCCCCGCATTAATCAAAGCATCAGCACAAGGTGGTGTTTTACCAAAGTGGCTACAAGGCTCCAGAGTGACATACGCTGTCGCTCCTTTTGCTTTATCTCCTGCCATTTTTAATGCATTGACTTCAGCATGGGGACCTCCCGCATGATGATGATAACCTTCACCGATGATTTCACCTTCTTTAACAATCACACATCCTACATTAGGATTAGGTGATGTTGTGAAACGACCTAATGCAGCAAGTTCAATGGCTCGACGCATATAGTGTTCATCATGCAGGCTTTCATTTCTATTAGGATTATTGCTGTTGTTATTAGTCATAATAATTACTTGTAGTTTTATTATTTATCATTATTTTTCAAATCATTAAATGAAATGCGGTCTTAATCCTGTAATCTTGCAATTTCTTCACCAAAATCACGGATATCTTCAAAACTACGATAAACAGAAGCAAAGCGAATATAAGCCACTTTATCAAGTTTCTTCAGTTGTTCCATAACAAAATTACCAATCTCTTTTGACGGTATTTCTCTTTCTCCCGTCGCTCTTAACTGGGATTTGATATGGCTTATCGCCGCTTCTACATCGTCTGAACTCACTGGACGCTTTTCTAATGCTTTAAGCATACCTCGACGAAGTTTTTCTTCATCAAAAGGCTCTCGTATCTCATCACTTTTCACAACACGAGGCATCACTAACTCTGCTACTTCAAAGGTAGTAAAACGTTCATGACAAACAAGACATTGGCGACGACGGCGCACTTGTGAACCATCACCAACAAGTCTGGAATCAATTACCTTGGTATCTACGGCTCCACAAAATGGGCAATGCATAGTTATTCCTACTTTTGACAACACTCATAAACAGTGTACCTGTTCAGTGAACAAAAAACACCCTGTCAGTATACACTGGCAGGGTGTTTGCGATGTTTTATCAGAAGAACGCTCTATTATGGTAAGAGTGTTGTCTGATCGGCACCCTCTTTTTCTACTTTTTGTACAATCAAGTGTTCACGTTTCATTCCCATTTTCAGTGCTAATGCAGAAGCCACATAAATAGAA
>NZ_MIIZ01000223.1:0-263 GCF_001743005.1 Shigella sp. FC1967
GGGCCATGTGTCGAGCTGTAACCCAGCGACCCAATGTACCAGAGTTGCCAATGTTCATCTCCACCTCCCACGTCCCTGTAGAGACTGTTGCAGTTTTTTTCAATACCGGGTGTGTTAACTCTTCCCGGCTGTCATCGAGAATTTCTTCAATGATGCTCGGAGCAAAAACGAAGCGTAAAATGCGTAACCGTTGTTCCAGACATGTGGCGCAACTGGCTGTCTGTTGCCTTAGCCACCAGCTCCGCAAGCTCTCTCGAAACCCC
>NZ_MIIZ01000224.1:0-263 GCF_001743005.1 Shigella sp. FC1967
GTCTACGGACCAAAGCAGGGGCTCTTCGGACCTTGCGCTATCGGATGAACCATATGGGATTAGCTAGTAGGTGGGGTAATGGCTCACCTAGGCGACGATCTCTAGCTGGTCTGAGAGGATGATCAGCCACACTGGGACTGAGACACGGCCCAGACTCCTACGGGAGGCAGCAGTGGGGAATATTGCACAATGGGCGCAAGCCTGATGCAGCCATGCCGCGTGTATGAAGAAGGCCTTAGGGTTGTAAAGTACTTTCAGCGGGG
>NZ_MIIZ01000225.1:0-263 GCF_001743005.1 Shigella sp. FC1967
GGGGTGAGTTCGCCCATTTCCGGTATGAAGCGGCAGCCCTGCGCTTCATGAGCAGCACTGCGGGGGCTAAGCGTCGCATCTACCAGCTAGTGTTTTCAGCAACGGTAGCAGCGGGAGTTTTGACACTGCTGGCGGCATGGACCACCAGCTAGAAAGTATCGACGGAACAATCATGAGCAAGAGAACCAAAGACAAAGACCTGGAGAAACTCGACGTAATCAAAGACTCGCCGCAAATGAGCCTGTTTGAGATTATTGAATCTC
>NZ_MIIZ01000226.1:0-263 GCF_001743005.1 Shigella sp. FC1967
TCACTGCGTTCGTCTGACCACCCCCTTTTTTCGCCCCTGTATTTGGTCGCTCAAAAATGTGGTGGTCAGACGCTTCGCTTGACGGGGGGCTTTGCCCCCCAAAACGAAACACGTTCACTGGGGTTCACTTGCCATCGCTGGGGCGTGTCCATTTCGTTTCGGCTCCCCCTGTTTTTCCCTTTCTTCGCTGGACGCTCATCAGGATAAAAACAAAAAGCCTACCGCCCCTCGTTTTACTCGGTTGGTCAAATCGCTTCTTGCCA
>NZ_MIIZ01000227.1:0-263 GCF_001743005.1 Shigella sp. FC1967
TTTTTTTAACGGCACGCGAGCGTCGATAAGATCGATGATATCGGTTCGAGCTAGCAAATCATTAATAAATGAACGTGGAATTCGTCCAGCCATAAGCCCTTTTACGCCTGTTGTTGAACGAGAATAAGCCGCGCTCTCAGAAGAAAGCACGGCCTTTAACTGCGACTACAGTGTCTGCATACGTTGCGGTATAAGCCGCAAAATATTAGTACAGACGAGTACGACGTGCGTTTTCGCGAGCTAATTTTTTAGCGTGACGTTTT
>NZ_MIIZ01000228.1:0-263 GCF_001743005.1 Shigella sp. FC1967
GTTGAGCGATCATCTGTCCGTCAAATAGCTTACGTCGATACTTTGTCGTAAAGATCAGAGGCACGACCAGTTTACTGACACTGTGCCGCTTTCTGAGGGTTCCCGCCAGTAAATCATCATGATTACTCAATTGATATATTGCCCTAACATGTTAAAATAAAAATATTATATCAATGAGCGCTGATGATATTAAGAGCAACAAAAGTACGCATCTACCCAACACCAGAACAGGCTGAATATCTCAACGCTCAGTTCGGTGCGGT
>NZ_MIIZ01000229.1:0-262 GCF_001743005.1 Shigella sp. FC1967
GGGAGAACACCAGCCTCTTTCGAACCTTCTATTGATTATGTTGTGACAAAAATTCCTCGTTTTAACTTTGAAAAATTTGCAGGGACAAATGACCGATTAACCACGCAAATGAAATCTGTTGGCGAAGTGATGGCAATAGGTAGAACACAACAAGAATCCTTACAAAAAGCGTTACGAGGTCTTGAAGTTGGGGCGACAGGATTCGATCCTAAAGTTGATTTAGATGACCCTGAAGCATTAACAAAAATTCGTCGTGAACTAA
>NZ_MIIZ01000230.1:0-262 GCF_001743005.1 Shigella sp. FC1967
GATCCAGCAATTTTAGCGCGTGGTACCCCTGGTTTCTCGGGTGCTGACTTAGCTAACTTAGTTAACGAAGCCGCTTTATTTGCTGCGCGTGGTAATAAAACGCGTTGTCTCAATGGTTGAGTTTGAGAAAGCGAAAGATAAGATCATGATGGGCGCTGAGCGCCGTTCAATGGTGATGACTGAAGAACAAAAAGCATCAACCGCTTATCATGAAGCGGGTCACGCAATCATTGGCCGTTTAGTACCGGAGCATGATCCTGTG
>NZ_MIIZ01000231.1:0-262 GCF_001743005.1 Shigella sp. FC1967
CGCTTGGTTTTCGTCAACAATTGCACGAGAGAGTTTGTGTTGAAAATCAGCACGGGCATTGGCTACCCCGTTCGTGTACACCTGCAAGCTGTATTCGGGCTTTACGGCGATTAGCACTCCCTTTTTGCTTGCGAGATAAGGCTTTTTGTTTTCGACGTAGGTTACGGCTGGCATTGATAAGGTGGCGCGGATTAGCAATCTTATTGCCGTCTGATTTGATGGCGTAATGACTTAGCCCCACATCAAGCCCCGTGATATTTGA
>NZ_MIIZ01000232.1:0-261 GCF_001743005.1 Shigella sp. FC1967
TCACAATAAAAATTCCAAGTAAGATAAAAAACGAATATTGGCTAATGATACTATCCCTTTATTCCTGTGTCGTGAGGTATTTTTACGCCATTCTTTCCAACCCAATTCATTAAGGTTAGCGAGTTGTTCTGCAGGAAGTGCGTTAAGTTCAGCAAAATGAGGTCACAATAAAAATTCCAAGTAAGATAAAAAACGAATATTGGCTAATGATACTATCCCTTTATTCCTGTGTCGTGAGGTATTTTTACGCCATTCTTTCCA
>NZ_MIIZ01000233.1:0-9999 GCF_001743005.1 Shigella sp. FC1967
TTATATGCCGCACAAACGAGTGGGTGTAACTGAATAGCTTTACCTTCGATAAGGATTGGTTCAAATGCCTGAATACCTAAACGGTGAAGTGTTGGTGCACGGTTTAGCATTACTGGGTGTTCGCGGATAACTTCATCTAAGATATCCCAAACAACCGCTTCTTCGCGCTCAACCATTTTTTTAGCGGCTTTGATTGTTGTCGCTAAACCACGGGTTTCCAGTTTTCCGTAAATAAATGGTTTGAATAACTCAAGAGCCATTTTTTTCGGTAGACCACACTGATGCAGACGCAGGTATGGACCAACGGTAATTACAGAACGACCAGAATAGTCAACACGTTTACCTAACAGGTTTTGACGGAAACGACCTTGTTTACCTTTGATCATATCAGCCAAAGATTTCAGAGGACGTTTGTTAGAACCTGTAATCGCACGACCGCGACGACCGTTATCTAATAACGCATCCACAGACTCTTGTAACATACGTTTTTCGTTACGTACGATAATGTCTGGTGCTGCTAAATCAAGCAGGCGTTTTAAACGGTTGTTACGGTTGATCACACGACGATATAAGTCGTTCAGATCTGAAGTCGCAAAACGACCGCCATCAAGTGGCACCAGTGGACGTAAGTCTGGTGGTAGCACAGGCAGTACAGTTAAGATCATCCACTCAGGTTTATTGCCTGATTGCATGAATGCTTCAAGTAACTTAATACGTTTAGTCAGTTTCTTACGTTTAGTTTCAGAGTTAGTTTCATTTAACTCTTCACGCAGTGTTTCACACTCTTGTTCCAGATCCATGCTCTGTAACAAGTTCTGAACAGCTTCTGCACCCATCTTCGCATCGAATTCGTCACCAAACTCTTCTAATGCATCAAGATATTGCTCTTCTGTTAAGATTTGCCCGCGCTCAAGGCTAGTCATCCCGCCTTCAACCACAACATAAGATTCGAAATACAGTACACGTTCAATATCGCGCAGTGGCATATCCAACAGCAGACCGATACGGGACGGCAGTGATTTCAAGAACCAAATGTGAGCAACTGGAGAAGCTAATTCGATGTGACCCATACGTTCACGACGAACTTTAGTTTGTGTAACTTCAACGCCACACTTCTCACAGATAACACCTCGGTGTTTTAAACGTTTGTATTTACCACACAAACATTCGTAATCTTTTACTGGTCCGAAAATACGGGCACAGAAAAGACCGTCACGTTCTGGTTTGAACGTACGGTAATTAATTGTTTCTGGCTTTTTAACTTCACCAAATGACCATGAACGGATCATATCAGGTGATGCCAGAGCAATTTTGATCGCATCAAACTCTTCGGTCTTGGTTTGCGCTTTCAGAAACTTTAATAAGTCTTTCACGAAATGGCTCCTGTCGGAGTTAGACCTGCCAGGCAAATGACCCCTGTCATTCACCCCTTTAAACCAGTGTAGTCACTGTTTGACAGACTGCCATTTCTAGCAGTCTGTCTATATGGAATCCGTTATTCGTCTTCCAATTCGATGTTGATACCCAGTGAACGGATCTCTTTCAACAATACATTGAACGACTCTGGCATACCTGGTTCCATCTGATGGTTACCATCAACAATGTTTTTGTACATTTTGGTACGACCGTTAACGTCATCTGACTTAACAGTAAGCATTTCTTGAAGAGTATAAGCTGCACCGTATGCTTCCAGTGCCCACACTTCCATCTCCCCGAAACGCTGACCACCAAACTGTGCTTTACCACCAAGAGGTTGCTGAGTAACCAAGCTGTACGAACCAGTAGAACGGGCGTGCATCTTGTCATCAACTAAGTGGTTCAGTTTCAGCATGTACATGTAACCAACAGTTACTGGACGCTCAAATTGTTCACCTGTACGACCATCGAAAAGTGTAATCTGACCAGAAGTTGGAAGATCCGCTAATTTCAGCATCTCTTTAATTTCCATTTCTTCTGCACCATCGAACACTGGTGTTGCGGTTGGCATACCTTTTTTCAGGTTTTCAGCCAGACGTAACACTTCTTCATCGCTGAAGGTGTCCAGATCAACTTTCTGACGAGGTGCCATACCCAGATCGTAAGCTTTCTGGATAAATTCACGTAATTTAGCAACTTCTTGTTGCTGTTTCAGCATCGCGTTGATCTTATCACCGATACCTTTAGCAGCCATACCCAAGTGAGTTTCAAGGATCTGACCGATGTTCATACGTGATGGTACACCTAGTGGGTTCAGTACGAGGTCTACTGGATTACCGTTTTCATCGTATGGCATGTCTTCAATTGGGTTAATCTTAGAGATAACACCCTTGTTACCATGACGACCAGCCATCTTATCACCCGGTTGGATCTGACGTTTAACAGCCAGATAAACCTTAACGATTTTCAGCACGCCTGGTGCTAAATCATCACCTTGAGTGATTTTACGACGTTTAGCTTCCAGCTTCTTCGCGAACTCAGCTTTCAGTTCATCATACTGTTCTGCTAATTGTTCTAACTGGTTTTGCTTCTCTTCATCCGCAATACCCAGCTCTAACCAACGTTCACGAGGTAATTTATCTAATTTCTCAGCTTCAATACCGCCAGCAATCAGAACACCACGAATACGAGCGAATAGACCCGCTTCAAAGATACGCAGTTCTTCAGTTAAGTCTTTCTTAACTTCACGCAACTGTGATTCTTCGATTTCTAATGCACGTTTATCTTTTTCTACGCCGTCACGGGTGAAGACTTGTACATCGATAACTGTACCAGACACACCATTAGGAACACGCAGAGAAGAATCTTTAACATCAGACGCTTTTTCACCGAAGATAGCACGCAACAGCTTCTCTTCTGGAGTCAGTTGAGTTTCACCTTTAGGTGTTACTTTACCAACGAGAATATCACCGCCTTTCACTTCAGCACCGATATAAACGATACCTGATTCATCCAGTTTAGATAACGCTGCTTCACCGACATTCGGGATATCCGCAGTGATCTCTTCAGGCCCTAACTTAGTATCACGAGAGACACAAGCGAGTTCTTGAATGTGGATAGTAGTGAAACGATCTTCTTGAACAACACGTTCAGATACAAGGATGGAGTCCTCGTAGTTATAACCATTCCATGGCATAAATGCCACGCGCATATTTTGGCCTAATGCTAACTCACCAAGGTCTGTTGAAGGACCATCGGCTAACACGTCACCACGATCAACAGGCTCACCTAAAGATACGCAAGGAGTTTGATTAATACATGTGTTCTGGTTAGAGCGAGTGTATTTAGTCAAGCTATAGATATCGATGCCCGCTTCACCAGCGTAAGTCTCATCTTCGTTAACTTTGATAACAATACGAGAAGCATCAACATACTGAACAACACCACCACGTTTAGCAACCGCAGTAACACCAGAGTCAACCGCTACTGCACGTTCCATACCGGTACCTACCAGTGGTTTATCACCACGAAGAGTAGGAACAGCCTGACGTTGCATGTTCGCACCCATCAATGCACGGTTGGCGTCATCATGTTCAAGGAATGGGATCAGTGAAGCACCGACAGAAACAACCTGTTGAGTTGAAACGTCCATGTACTGAACTTGGTCACGACTAAATAAGCTTGACTCACCTTTATGGCGGCAAGTAACTAATTCTTCAACGAAGTGATTGTCATCGTCTAATACGGAGTTAGCCTGAGCAATGATGAAGTTACCTTCTTCAATTGCAGACAGATAGTGAATTTCATCTGTTACAGCGTTGTTTTCAACAACACGGTAAGGCGTTTCTAAGAAACCGTACTCGTTAGTCTGTGCATAAACAGATAATGAGTTGATCAGACCGATGTTTGGACCTTCTGGTGTTTCGATTGGGCACACACGACCGTAGTGAGTTGGGTGTACGTCTCGAACTTCGAAGCCTGCACGTTCACGGGTCAAACCACCTGGACCTAATGCAGAGATACGACGTTTGTGCGTAATTTCTGATAGCGGGTTATTCTGATCCATAAACTGTGATAACTGACTAGAACCAAAGAATTCTTTGACAGCAGCAGAAATCGGTTTTGCGTTGATCATATCTTGTGGCATTAATGCATCAAGATCGCCTAAAGACAGACGCTCTTTAACTGCACGTTCAACACGCACCAGACCAACACGGAATTGGTTTTCAGCCATTTCGCCAACAGAACGAATACGACGGTTACCTAAGTGGTCAATATCATCCACTTCACCTTTACCATTACGGATATCAATCAGTTTTTTCATTACTTCAATGATATCTTCTTGGCTCAGGATGCCAGAACCTTCAACTTCGTCACGGCCTAACGAACGGTTGAACTTCATACGACCAACAGCAGACAGATCATAACGATCTTCAGAGAAGAATAAGTTCTCAAATAAATTTTCTGCTGCTTCGCGTGTAGGTGGTTCACCAGGACGCATCATGCGATAAATTTCAACTAATGCGCTTAAACGATCGTTTGTAGGATCGACGCGGACAGTTTCTGAAATATAAGCACCATGATCTAAATCATTGGTAAACAGCGTTTCAATCGTTTTATGACCAGCTTGACTTAAGCGAGCTAACACATCTAAAGAGATTTCCATGTTAGCAGCACAAATCAGTTCACCTGTCGCTTCATCAATATAGTCACGAGCAACCACTTTACCTGCAATGTATTCAACAGGTACTTCAATGCGATCAACTTGCTCTTTCTCTAATTGACGAATATGGCGAGCGGTAATACGACGGCCTTTTTCGACATACACTTTGCCGTTTGCTTCAATATCAAATGAAGCCGTTTCACCACGCAGACGTTCAGGCACTAATGTCATCATCAGCTTGTTATTGCTGATTTCAAACAATGTTTTTTCGAAGAATAAACCTAAGATTTCTTCAGTGCTGTAGTTCATTGCGCGTAAAATGATAGTCGCAGGTAATTTACGGCGACGGTCAATACGGACAAAAAGGTTATCTTTAGGGTCGAATTCGAAGTCTAACCATGAGCCACGATAAGGGATAATACGTGCGTTATACAGTACTTTACCTGAAGAGTGTGTTTTACCTTTATCACTATCAAAGAACACACCAGGGCTACGATGTAACTGGGAAACGATAACACGCTCAGTACCATTGATAACAAAAGTACCATTATCGGTCATTAATGGGATTTCACCCATATAAACTTCTTGTTCTTTGATGTCTTTAACGGTGCCTTCTGGGGCTTCACGTTCATAAATGACCAGACGCAGTTTTACACGCAGAGGTGCTGAGTAAGTGACACCGCGGATCTGACATTCTTTAACATCAAAAACAGGCTCGCCTAAGCGGTAGCTGACATATTGTAATTCAGCATTACCACTGTAGCTTTGGATAGGAAATACGGAACGGAAAGCTGCTTCCAGACCGTTTTGACCATCAGGATCTTGCTCGATGAACTTCTGGAACGAGTCAAGTTGGATAGAAAGGAGATAGGGAACATCCAGAACTTGTGGACGTTTACCAAAATCCTTACGAATACGTTTTTTCTCGGTATAGGAGTAAACCATAGGGTTCCTCAGCTCGCTGAAAAGTGACCCACTCTGCCTACCCTTAGTTATTTAAGGGCGACACGACATTCTGCTAACACTATTTTTTGTAGGTAGGAAAATGTAATTTTCCATAATACTTATTGCTATTACTCTTAAATCATTTCATTGCATTGAGCTAACTACCGAGCTTTTGGAGAACGTGGATCGTAGTTACTAACACAGTATATTAAGTCGTCAATAGCAAAAAATATTGAGGTAAAGAGAAAGCCAAAAAGTGTGAAAAAGCTACTCTTACCTTACAGCGCAAAAAGGCTGGTGACCAAAAAATCACCAGCCATCAGCCGTTAGGCTGCACTCTGGGAAGTTAAATTATTTAACTTCAACCTCAGCGCCTGCTTCTTCCAGAGCTTTCTTCAGAGCTTCAGCATCATCTTTGCTTACGCCTTCTTTCAGAGCTGCTGGTGCAGATTCTACTAAGTCTTTAGCTTCTTTCAGGCCAAGACCGGTAGCGCCACGTACTGCTTTGATTACTGCTACTTTGTTACCGCCGATAGCTTTCAGGATAACGTCAAATTCAGTTTTCTCTTCAGCAGCTTCTGCTGGACCTGCAGCAACAGCAACAGCTGCAGCAGCAGATACACCGAATTTTTCTTCCATCATAGAGATCAGTTCAACAACGTCCATTACAGACATTTCAGCAACTGCGTTTAAGATATCGTCTTTAGAAATAGACATAACAAGTGTTCCTAAAATTCAGAAAAAGTTTATACGTAAATAAAGCAACGAAGAAATTGGCTATTAAGCAGCTTCTTTCTGATCGCGCAGAGCAGCCAGAGTACGAACCAATTTGCCTGCAGAGGCTTCTTTCATGGTTGACATCAGGCGTGCGATTGCTTCATCGTAAGTTGGGAGTGTAGCCAGACGATCGATGTTCGAACCTGGGATAAACTCACCTTCAAAGGCAGCCGCTTTAATCTCGAATGCTGGGTTCGCTTTCGCGAAATCTTTGAACAGACGAGCAGCAGCGCCCGGATGTTCAGCAGAAAATGCAATCAAGGTAGGACCAACAAATACGTCTTTCAGCACTTCATAAGAAGTACCTTCAACAGCACGACGCAGAAGTGTGTTACGTACTACACGTACAGTAACGCCAGCTTCACGACATGCTTTACGCAGTTCGGTCATTTTAGCTACAGTAACGCCACGGGAATCCGCAACAACTGCAGAAAGCGCACCTTTGGCAACTTCGCTGACTTCAGCAACAATCGCTTGTTTGTCTTGAAGATTTAGTGCCATTAGCTTCTTGCTCCTGGATTAACCGAGTAAAAACTCGGGACTCACATCACTTATTACCACAATGGTATAAGCGCTAAAACACGGTGAGTAGAATCCAGAATATATAATTCTTTATTGGCTCTCTCACCGTCTACGCAGGAAAATTAAGTAATTACTTACACCTGCGGTCTTGGACGGGGTCTGGATAGGCCAGACTCCAACCGAAATTCAGAGAATTTAGTTATGTTGACTTAAAAAATACAACATAGCTAAACTCAAGGCGTCAAATTCTATACAAATTTGACGCCAAGGTAAAGTCTTTTATGACTTTAGTCTAATCTAAGATTAAACTGTCGCGCTTAAGCTAGCTTGATCAATCGCAACACCTGCACCCATAGTGGTAGACAGGCTTACTTTCTTGATATAAACGCCTTTCGCTGCTGATGGTTTTGCTTTTTTCAGAGCAACCAACAGTGCTTCTAAGTTTTCTTTCAACTGAACTTCGTTGAAATCAACTTTACCGATAGTGGTATGGATAATACCATTTTTGTCGTTACGGTAACGAACCTGACCAGCTTTAGCATTTTTAACTGCTTCAGCAACGTTAGGTGTTACAGTACCCACTTTCGGGTTTGGCATTAAGCCACGTGGGCCAAGGATTTGACCTAATTGACCTACAACGCGCATTGCATCTGGAGATGCGATAACAACGTCAAAGTCCATTTCGCCAGCTTTAACTTTAGCAGCTAAGTCGTCCATACCGACTAATTCAGCGCCTGCTTCTTTAGCAGCTTCTGCATTTGCACCTTGTGCGAATACAGCAACGCGAACTGAACGGCCAGTACCGTGTGGAAGTACAGTTGCACCACGAACGTTTTGATCTGATTTACGTGCATCGATGCCAAGGTTAACAGCAACGTCAACGCTTTCAACGAATTTAGCAGTAGCCAGTTCTTTCAGTAAAGCAACAGCTTCAGTGATTTCATACTGTTTAGTTACTTCAACTTTTTCACGGATATTGCGCATGCGCTTGGTTAGTTTAGCCATCAGATTAGTCCTCCACTACCAGGCCCATGGAACGAGCAGTACCTTCGATTGAACGCATCATAGCTTCAACGTCAGCACCAGTCAGGTCCGCAGCTTTAGTTTCTGCGATTTCACGAACTTGAGCAGAAGTAATTTTACCTACTTTCTCTTTGTTCGGTTTACCAGAACCTGATTTCACGCCCGCAGCTTTCTTCAGCAGAACCGCTGCTGGAGGAGTTTTGGTAATAAAAGTGAAAGAACGGTCAGCGTAAACTGTAATAACAACAGGAATTGGTAAGCCTTTTTCTACGCTTTCAGTTTTAGCGTTGAATGCTTTACAGAATTCCATGATGTTAACACCTTGTTGACCCAGAGCTGGACCAACTGGTGGACTTGGATTAGCCATACCTGCAGAAACTTGCAGTTTGATATAGGCTTGGACTTTCTTAGCCATTAATTAATTCCTCAATTTGGGTATATCGCCCGGCTAGGGCTCCCCGATTTTACTTTGTTCTGTCTTATGACAAAACAACTCAAAACGAAAGGTGGAAAATTGTAGATAACTTTTCCACCTTTTGCAAGAAAGCAACGTAAAAAGGTTTAACCTTTTTCAACCTGACTAAAGTCTAATTCAACTGGTGTCGCACGACCAAAGATTGAAACAGAAACTTTTAAGCGGCTTTTCTCATAATCAACTTCTTCAACTACACCATTAAAGTCAGCGAATGGACCATCGCTAACACGAACCATTTCACCTGGTTCAAACAGTGTTTTAGGACGTGGTTTATCACCAACTTGTTGTAAGCGATTCATAATCGCATCAACTTCTTTATCACTAATTGGTGCAGGTCTGTCTGAGGTTCCACCAATAAATCCCATGACACGCGGTACATTACGGACTAAGTGCCAAGTTGCATCGTTCATAACCATTTGGACAAGAACATAGCCTGGGAAAAATTTACGCTCACTTTTACGACGTTGACCGCTACGGATCTCAACCACTTCTTCGGTTGGAACCATAACTTCGCCGAATGAGTCTTCCATTTCGTTTAATTTGATATGTTCACGCAGAGATTGTGCAACACGGCCTTCAAAGCCCGAAAATGCCTGAATGACATACCAGCGTTTTTTTGGAGAATCAGTCATGAACACCTCACAGGCCAGTAATAAATGAAACAAAACGAACCAGAATGCCATCCAGTCCCCAAAGAACTAATGACACAATAGCCGTCACTGCAGCAACAATCAGGGTTGTTTGCAATGTTTCTTGACGTGTTGGCCATACTACTTTACGCATTTCAATACGCGCTTCACGAGCAAATGCTAATGTTGCTTTACCTTGTGTTGTCCACAACGCGATCCCACCCGCTGCTACGAACAAAGCAACAACCGCTAAAGCTCGTAACGCTAGGTTAAATTCACGATAAAGATAGTTGCCACCCACTGCTACTGCCAGCAATAAAACGGTAATGATCCACTTAGCGATATCACCACCACGTTTGCTATCTTGAGCTCCGCTATTCGCACTCATAAATTAACCTGTCATATGATGTAAATAAATAGCCAGCTTGCCTCGCAAGAGCAAAACAAATCAGACTAACCATAAAATCAACTATGATTGCATCTGACACAGTGTCATATCTCTATGACATTCGTATCTGCAAGATACTGGACTCGATTCGTTGTATCAGAGCCTATCTCACCAATAATTTACATCAAACTAGTGATGAGATAGGTTCTTTTTCAAACAACGCATAAAAAGGGCATCAATCGATGCCCTTCTCTAGGAGAATTACGCGAATAATTAACCTAAAATTACTTTAGCAACAACGCCCGCACCTACTGTACGGCCACCTTCACGGATAGCGAAACGTAAACCGTCGTCCATCGCGATTGGGTGAATCAGTTCAACGATCATGTTGATGTTGTCACCTGGCATTACCATTTCTACGCCTTCTGGTAATTCGATAGTACCCGTTACGTCAGTTGTACGGAAGTAGAACTGTGGACGGTAGCCTTTGAAGAATGGAGTGTGACGACCACCTTCATCTTTGCTCAGAATATAAACTTCTGCTTCGAATTTAGTGTGTGGCTTGATTGAACCTGGTTTAGCCAGTACTTGTCCACGTTCGATTTCTTCACGTTTAGTACCACGTAACAGAACACCAACGTTCTCACCTGCACGACCTTCG
>NZ_MIIZ01000234.1:0-261 GCF_001743005.1 Shigella sp. FC1967
AAAGTGGAGAGTCAAATGAACACATTAGAACAACTTGTAAATCAGAGAGTGCTTGAGGAAGGTCTGAAAAAGGCGAAGCCATTGGCCGCGCAAATGGGGCTTGAATCTGTACCTGATGAGATGCTTGAAATGATCTGCCCAAACTTGAACTACTCTGGGCAGTTTACGCCAGCTCTGTACGCGAGATTTCAAAGCGTAAAGCGGTTGCTGAAAGAGTTGTCGGAACAAACCTCACCGAAGCACGGGCATATTGTGAAGTTT
>NZ_MIIZ01000235.1:0-261 GCF_001743005.1 Shigella sp. FC1967
GGCTGTCGTCAGCTCGTGTTGTGAAATGTTGGGTTAAGTCCCGCAACGAGCGCAACCCTTATCCTTTGTTGCCAGCACGTTATGGTGGGAACTCAAAGGAGACTGCGGTGATAAACCGGAGGAAGGTGGGGATGACGTCAAGTCATCAGGCCCTTACGAGTAGGGCTACACACGTGCTACAATGGCAGATACAAAGAGAAGCGACCTCGCGAGAGCAAGCGGAACTCATAAAGTCTGTCGTAGTCCGGATTGGAGTCTGCA
>NZ_MIIZ01000236.1:0-260 GCF_001743005.1 Shigella sp. FC1967
GGAGACAAAAACTCTTCTCTGGAGCGCCTGAGCCGTTATGACTGGCACTATTGCAAGTTTGACGCGAGAAGACTGCGGTCGCTTGAAGACTATCCGGCCTCCTCCACTGCCGCCGAAAAGGCATACAGCTCATTGCTGAGCAGGTGGAGAGCTTCCCATTGGGGGGAGAGCGCCAAATTACTTGGACTGTCATGGCAACAAGGTTTCTATCACGGGAAGCCTGCTGTCATGGAGAAACATTTGAATTACGTAAAGGCCTT
>NZ_MIIZ01000237.1:0-260 GCF_001743005.1 Shigella sp. FC1967
AAATCAGCACGGGCATTGGCTACCCGTTCGTGTACACCTGCAAGCTGTATTCGGGCTTTACGGCGATTAGCACTCCCCAGTGTGATACTTTTCAGCGCCCCCGTCATTTCACGATGTAAACGCGCTTCAATCGGTGCGATTTTCGGGATTTTTATCGCGCCATCAATGACTTTGATCCCGACACAATGATAGCTAGATTGTCTGCCATGCTTACTTTTAAACGTGGGAAAACGGGCTTTTAGTTTCGGATTAAAAAAGTT
>NZ_MIIZ01000238.1:0-259 GCF_001743005.1 Shigella sp. FC1967
ATTCTCAATCAATCAAATAGTAATTATCAGTAATATATTGAGATTCTTTTTAATTCTTCTTGTGTTCTTCATGGTAATATCTGCGCGCAAGTTAGACGGTGATTGATTAATAGAGGTTCGATATGAATGACTTACGTATTGGTTTAGTTTCTGTTTCTGAATTCTCAATCAATCAAATAGTAATTATCAGTAATATATTGAGATTCTTTTTAATTCTTCTTGTGTTCTTCATGGTAATATCTGCGCGCAAGTTAGACGG
>NZ_MIIZ01000239.1:0-259 GCF_001743005.1 Shigella sp. FC1967
CCCTATCGCCACCTCACCATTATCACAATACAACGGGGCGATAGGTGCCGCCATTTATGCCTTTGAAGCGTACCGCCATCAACGGGAAGACGATGCGTTAACAATAGGAACATCAAAATGAGCAATGTAGATATGAATGCGCCGGATTATATTCCAGCCAAAAAAACGACTGCAAAAAATCGCTGCTGATGCTTATCAGCGTGCGTGGGATGCGAAAAACAGTGGTGAAAAAATAGGGTGGTGTGCTTCTAACTTCCCT
>NZ_MIIZ01000240.1:0-259 GCF_001743005.1 Shigella sp. FC1967
GGGAAGTTAGAAGCACACCACCCTATTTTTTCACCACTGTTTTTCGCATCCCACGCACGCTGATAAGCATCAGCAGCGATTTTTTTGCAGTCGTTTTTTTGGCTGGAATATAATCCGGCGCATTCATATCTACATTGCTCATTTTGATGTTCCTATTGTTAACGCATCGTCTTCCCGTTGATGGCGGTACGCTTCAAAGGCATAAATGGCGGCACCTATCGCCCCGTTGTATTGTGATAATGGTGAGGTGGCGATAGGG
>NZ_MIIZ01000241.1:0-259 GCF_001743005.1 Shigella sp. FC1967
TTTTGTGGTCAAGGTCGTACTTTGTCTGTAGCACCGGAGAGGCAACGATTGAAACACTCAGAGCCTACGTTCAGAGCCAGTCAACGCTTGATTGATCTTTAAAGCCCTGCGGGCTTTTCGCCTTATATCCCCGCCCGCACTGGGCGAGGGTTTACGGCGTTTTTTCGCTAACCTTTGCTTTTGTTGCGCAACAGGCGTATTATGCGCATCCTCTCATCTAAGAGAGAAATCACTGTTTTATTGGGTTCCCTCACCCCAA
>NZ_MIIZ01000242.1:0-259 GCF_001743005.1 Shigella sp. FC1967
CCTCCAAAACGTTGGACAACTCAGCATGAAGACCTCTGCGGCGCTCAACACCAAAGTCCGTAAACCGGACATGGGCTGCTTCATGGGCCAAATACCCCCAGACAGCATCCATGTGAGGATAGTCGTCGGGGGATATTCGGAACCACGATGGTCTTACCATGGTGTATGCGTCATCGTTACCGATGGCGACTTTGACACCGAGTTTTTCACCATAGGCTGCGGCCACGATTGGTAGAGCGCTGTAAATGGTGCGTTTTTT
>NZ_MIIZ01000243.1:0-259 GCF_001743005.1 Shigella sp. FC1967
TTTTCCATTGAATATGTGCGATTAAATTAGGGCGCCATTTTTCAGGGATCATCACACAACAGACCGTGCCACCAATACTGCCGTAACCTTCATTAATTGAAAAACCTGAAATTTCAAATTGTGTGTGGTTATAGCCCTGAAGCCCGGCTCCCAAGATGGAGTTTTCTGGTTTTGCACCCCAAGAGCCCGCATTGGCACAACCGGAAAGGAAAAAAGAGATAATTAAGAGCGAGGCAAGTTTGGGGGAAATTTGCCAAAA
>NZ_MIIZ01000244.1:0-9982 GCF_001743005.1 Shigella sp. FC1967
TTGAAATATAATCAAAATATAATAATAACACGACTAACCAACTGATAATTACTAAACTCTTTGTTTTTATTAATTGAATTAATCTGTTATTTCCACAATTGGTGCAGTAAAAAATTACATTTAAATTTAAATTACAACGAGCAAAATCAAAACGAAATCACTATGATTTTTTTCATATTTAGTAAATTAATTCTAATTTTAACTATTATTAGGTACAAAATATTGGATAAGATTGGATTTATATATGGTTTCAAGTGAAAAAATAAACAAGGAAATTATCATAGTCAATTATTCTAGTAATGCCGTAAATATTAGTTAAACCCAAAATTAGTCACATGACTAAACAATCAGAATATTTACTCTACATATTTCGTATTCTTTGCCGATACTTAAGATAATAGAGTGGGTAATTAACGGAGAACACAATATGAAAGCATATATCGCTGTTGCTGCTGTATTCATATTATTATCCGCAAGTGTCCATGCTGAAGAATTTACCTGCCAACTTGAAAATGGTAAGTATGTCAGCGTATTCGTTGAACATGGAAAGCCGCCTGTTTATCGCTATGGCACACTCGCTAAAACAGAGATAACACTGCCAGTACCTCAGCAACCCAATAATAATGTCTTTTATGGGCATCAGATGTTTGTTGCAGGAGCATCAAGCTATATTCGTTTTAAGAATGGAAACTATAGCTATGTCGTTTATGACGGTGAAGGGCGAGGCTGGAATTTTAACGGTGTCATTGTTTATAAAGACAATAACATTATCAGTAAGAAAGAGTGTAAAGAGCCATTAATACCAAGCCTGAATAATATCAAAAAGTATGCCATCAAAATGGATCCTTATTTAGAAACGTATATTTATGCTCCATAGTTTCTTACTAGATTAATTAGGCATAAAAAAACCCAATTTAACAATTGGGTTTTTATTCTTTTTAAGCAACAAAATGTATTGATTAGTCTTCTAATAACAGAACCGATTCTAATGCAATTTCAATCATTTCATTGAAGGTAGTTTGACGCTCTTCTGCTGTGGTCTGAGTCCCTTTTTTGATGTGGTCAGAGACAGTACAGATAGTCAGTGCTCTTGCGCCGTATTCAGCTGCAACACCATAGATACCTGCGGCTTCCATTTCAACACCTAGAATGCCGTATTTTTCCATGACATCAAACATTTCTGGATCAGGGGAGTAGAACAGATCAGCAGAGAAGATGTTACCAACGCGAACTTTAATATCTTTCGCTTTTGCTGCATCAACTGCATTTTGAACTAATTGATAATCAGCGATAGCGGCGAAATCTTGGTCTTTGAAACGCAGGCGGTTAACTTTAGAGTCAGTACATGCACCCATACCGATAACAACGTCACGCAGTTCAACATCGGGTAATACAGCACCACATGAGCCTACGCGGATGATAACTTTCACGCCGAAATCTGTAATTAATTCTTTCGCGTAAATTGAGCAGGAAGGAATACCCATACCATGGCCCATTACAGAAACTTTACGGCCTTTATACGTACCTGTAAAACCTAACATACCACGAACATTGTTTACTTGACGAACGTCTTGTAAAAAAGTTTCAGCGATGTATTTAGCACGAAGCGGGTCGCCCGGCATTAAAACGACATCAGCAAAATCGCCCATTTCTGCGTTAATATGAGGGGTAGCCATAATTCTTCCTTTTAATTGATCTTTTTACTATTTAAATATAATTCGGTAGGCATATTGCTATACCTACCGAAGTAAAATTAAAACATTGCTTTACCATAATCGACTGGTGATAAGCCAAAGTATTTAACAACCGTCTGGCCAATATCAGCGAAGGTTTCACGATGACCTAATGAACCTGGTTTAACTTTCGGACCATAAACAAGAACAGGAATGTGCTCACGAGTATGGTCAGAACCTGGCCAAGTTGGGTCACAACCGTGGTCTGCAGTTAAGATAAGAATGTCATCTTCTTTTACCAGCGCCATTAATTCAGGTAAACGACGGTCAAATAACTCAAGAGCTTCACCATAGCCCACAACATCACGACGGTGGCCGTAAGAGGAGTCAAAGTCAACAAAGTTGGTGAATACAATTGTGTTGTCACCTGCGAGTTTCATTTCTTCAAGTGTCGCATCAAACAGAGCATCAATACCCGTTGCTTTCACTTTCTTAGTGATACCTACGTTTGCGTAGATGTCAGCAATTTTACCGATAGAAACAACGTGGCCTTGTTTTTCATCAACCAGTTTTTTCAACATTGTTGGTGCTGGTGGTTCAACCGCTAAATCATGACGGTTACCTGTACGAGCGAAGTTACCCGGTTTGTCACCGATAAATGGACGTGCAATAACACGACCGATGTTGTAATCGCCTTTATTTAGTTCATCACGAGCAATTTCACACAGCTCATATAATTTATCTAAACCGTAAGTTTCTTCATGACAAGCAATTTGGAATACAGAGTCAGCAGAGGTATAGAAAATCGGTTTACCGGTTTTCATATGCTCTTCACCCAATTCATCCAAAATCACCGTACCAGATGCATGGCAATTGCCTAAGTATCCAGGTAATTTTGCACGTTTAACGATGTTATCTAACAGCGCTTGTGGGAATGAGTTTTTCAGTTCTTTGAAGTATCCCCAATCAAACAGAACAGGAACACCTGCGATTTCCCAGTGGCCTGACGGAGTATCTTTACCAGAAGAGATTTCACTCGCGTAGCCATAAGCACCGATAATTTCTGCATTTTTATCTAAACCAATAGGGAATTTACCTGTTGATTCTTCTGCTGCTTTACCTAGGCCTAAGCGGCAAAGATTAGGTAAATGAAGAGGTCCTTTACGACCATCTCTATCTGCTTTACCTTCAGCAAACGCTTGTGCGATATGCCCTAAAGTGTCTGAACCTTGGTCACCGAATTTCTCCGCATCACCAGCAGCACCGATACCGAAGGAATCTAATACCATGATATGTACACGTTTCATAATTCTCTCTCCTGTGTCATTCTCCGTAGACTACGGATATGTCACTTATAAATCATAATTGAGTTCTTATTCGCTGATTTGGCGGTACACCATTGGGGAAGCTTCGCGTTTGCTATCACCAATTACCATCGCTTTACGGACTTCAGCCGCAGCTTCTTGCCATGATTTTTCACTGTTAGCATGGATCATTGCTAAAGGTGTGTCTGTATTGATCTCAGCACCAAGCGCTACGATATCGCTTAAGCCCACACTGTAATCAATAGCATCTGTTGCTTTACGACGACCACCACCTAATGTCACAACTGACATACCTAATGCACGCGTATCCATTTCTGTGATGAATCCTGTTTTCTCAGCGAATACAGGTTTACTTAATACCGCAGTTGGCAGGTATTTATTGTAGTTTTCAACAAAATCAGTTGGGCCTTTCTGTGCAGCAACCATACGACCAAAGACTTCTGCTGCTTTGCCGTTATCCAACACATCTTGTAGTTTTTGAAGGGCTTGTTGACGATCTTCCGCTAAGCGGCCTGATACTAACATTTCAACACACAGCGCCATAGTGACTTCAAATAGACGTGGATTACGATATTCACCTGTTAAAAATTGAACAGCTTCACGAACTTCAACCGCATTACCTGCACTAGAAGCTAATACTTCATTCATATCCGTTAATAGTGCAGTTGTTTGACAACCAGCGCCATTTGCTACTTGAACAATTGACTCAGCCAGCTCTTCAGATTTTTGATAAGTCGGCATAAAGGCACCCGAGCCAACTTTAACGTCCATCACTAATGCATCTAAGCCTTCAGCTAATTTTTTACCTAAAATAGACGCGGTGATAAGTGGGATTGAATCAACTGTAGCAGTAATATCACGGGTAGCATAAAAGCGTTTGTCAGCAGGTGCTAATGAATTAGTTTGTCCGATAATGGCAACGCCAACATTACGAATAATGTCGCGGAATTTTTCATCATCAGGGAAAATATCAAAGCCTGGAATTGCTTCAAGTTTATCTAATGTTCCCCCTGTGTGACCTAATCCACGACCCGAGATCATAGGAACATAACCACCACAAGCCGCAACCATTGGCCCTAACATCAGTGAAGTGACATCACCCACACCACCAGTAGAGTGTTTATCAACAATTGGGCCATTTAAATTTAGGCTTTTCCAATTCAGCACTGTACCGGAATCACGCATCGCTAATGTCAAAGCAACACGCTCTGGCATTGTCATGTCGTGGAAATAAATAGTCATTGCTAATGCAGCAATTTGACCTTCAGAAACAGTATTATCTCTGACGCCATTAATGAAAAAACGAATTTCTTCCTCAGTTAAAGGATGACCATCACGCTTTTTACGAATAATTTCTTGGGCAAGAAACACTGCAACCTCCTGGTTTTATAGCATTGGTAACGCCCACAATAATGAAAAGTGGGCGTCTTTCACGAATGGATTAGTAACCACTAGACGATTTTTGTTCGCCATGACCTAATGTGGCTAATAAATTACCTAACAAGCTTGACGCACCAAAGCGGAAGTGACGGGCATCAACCCAGTTGTCACCCATAATGCGCTTAGCTAATGCAAGGTATTGAGCTGCTTCTTCCGCGGTACGTACACCACCCGCTGGTTTGAAGCCAACCTCTTTGCCAACACCCATATCGTGGATCACTTGGATCATTAACTCAGCGCTTTCCAGAGTTGCATTTACAGGGACTTTACCTGTGGAAGTTTTAATAAAATCAGCACCTGCTTTGATTGAAATTTCAGATGCTTTGCGGATAAGCGCGGGATCTTTCAGCTCACCCGTTTCAATAATGACTTTCAGTAAAGAACCTGCTTCTGCACAAGCTTCTTTACATGCTTTAACGATATCAAAACCAATTTGCTCATTACCTGCCATAAATGCACGGTAAGGGAAAACTACGTCAACCTCATCTGCGCCATAAGCTAATGCCGCGTTAGTTTCGGCTAATGCGATATCTAAATCATCATTACCATGAGGGAAGTTAGTTACGGTTGCGATACGAACGTCTGGAGTACCCTGCTCGCGTAACACTTTACGTGCTAACGGAATAAAACGTGGGTAGATACAAATAGCGGCTGTATTGCCTTCTGGGCTTTTAGCCTGATGACATAATGCAGTCACTTTTGCATCAGTGTCATCATCATTTAATGTTGTTAAATCCATCAAAGACAGCGCAAGACGCGCTGCAGCGGTTAAATCTGTCATAAAACTCTCCAACGATGTTTCTCAAGCCCTTTTGGGCGTACGCTTAAGGTTAGCGATTAAATTTGTTGGCGAGCGGACTTGGTTCCTTGAAGATGTTGTTGTAACTTGCACTACAACGACAGCTGAGCTCCCTCTCACCGCACTATGCTCACTTCGGCGACCCGTCATTGAGCCTTCGCCATTCCATGAAGTTTCAGCACATCTTATTTGAACACGCTAAGGAACAATTAGATGTGCTTTACGTCACACTAATTAAATGTAACTTGCAAGCAATGACATAAAAATGTGATAAAAATCACAATTTGGTCATTTTCTGGTTTAATGTTACTCGAATAGCGTTTCTAAGTCGTCTTTATAACGTAAAAAAGTGTGATAAATATGAAATGATATCACTATTGACTCTATTCAATACAAATTGTGAAATTTCTTACACAATAAAAGTAGTTAACATTACAGCAGAAAACAAACAGAAAAGAGCAGACAGGTAAAATACCTATCTGCTCTTTATAATCAAAATCAATTATGCAGCAACAACAGCCATTGCGGTTAATGCAAAGAAGAAACCTGCGATTGTTGCACTCATTAAGTTAGAAAGCGTACCCGCTAGCACCGCTTTCATTCCTAAACGCGCCACATCTTTACGACGGTTTGGTGCCATTCCACCTAAACCACCTAGCAATACAGCAACAGAAGAGAGGTTAGCAAAACCACACAGTGCAAAGGAGATGATTATCTTCGTTTGCTCTGATAGTACCATTAGCCCTGAACCCGCAACAATTGCGTCTTCTTTTAGGTATTTACTAAATTCAGAGTAAGCATAGAATTCATTGATAACAATTTTTTGTCCAATAAATGAACCTGCGATGTCGCTTCACTCCAAGGTACGCCAATAAGGAAAGCAATTGGTGCAAAGATCCAACCTAACACTAACTCTAATGAGAAGTTTTCATAGCCAAACCAGCCACCAATTCCACCAAGAATACCATTAACTAATGCAATCAATGCAACGAAAGCAAGTAGCATGGCACCAACGTTAAGGGCAAGCTGTAAACCTGAAGAGGCACCCGCAGCCGCAGCATCGATAATATTGGCAGGTTTTTCTTCATCCGCCATTTTATCAAGGGCATCTTTTTGATCATCTGGCGTTTCTGTTTCAGGGATCAACAATTTAGCAAAGAGTAACCCCCCCGGAGCAGCCATAAAAGAGGCAGTGATCAGATACTCTAATGGCACGCCCATACTTGCATATCCAGCAAGAACAGAACCCGCAACAGAAGCAAGACCACCACACATAACAGCAAAGAGTTCTGAGGTTGTCATTCTTGCAATATAAGGACGAACAACAAGCGGTGCTTCGGTTTGTCCAACAAAAATATTTGCCGTTGCAGACATAGATTCTGTTCGTGATGTACCAAGTACTTTTTGTAAGCCACCACCGAGAATTTTAATGACTATTTGCATAATGCCAAGGTAATACAGCACGGCAATGAGTGAAGAGAAGAATACGATAACAGGTAGTACGCGTAGGGCGAATACAAACCCTCCCCCGCCAAACAATTCGAACATTTTATCTGATACTAGGCCTGCAAATAGGAAGCTCATCCCATTATTGCCATAATCAATAACATTCTTAACACCATCAGAAATCGCAAGAAGCACCTCGCGACCACCGTCGGAATAAAGAACAAATGCACCTAAGCCAATCTGAATAAGGAATGCGCCACCAACTGTACGTAGTCTAATTGCACGTCGATTGCTGGAAAACAGAATGGCTATCAAGATTAATGTTGCCATTCCGACCAAGCTCATAATGAGTTGCATTGAAGGATCCCTGTTCACATAAAAATTTAATGGATTATCAATAATGCCCTTGCCAGAGCTTATTGACTCTTTTTTGCCGGATAATTATACCTAGTCTGAGAAAAGAACCCTCAATATCCATCACAAATAGAGTCTGAAAAAAGTAACACAAAAGTCACAAATGAGAAGTTGATCACACAAATAAGAAAGAAAGCGCATTTGTTGGATAGGCTAATTAGAAAAAAGACGCTTGGGATGAATAAACCGTATTTTCAATCTTAAATCGAGAGAATAAACGAACACCCTATTCATATTAATAAGATTAAAATAAGGGGTTTTTCATCTTTAGGTGAATCCCATTTTGATTCAATCACTAAGTAATAGTGTTGACTAGGTAATAGTGTTGAGCCCAAATAATTGTAGGCTATTAAGATAGAGTTGCTCTGCTATCGCCTCAGGTGATCCTTGACGTAGCTCACAGAGTTGGGAAAAAATGTTCTGAATTCGTTCAGGGCGATTAGGTTTACCTTGAAAACCATTCACTGGCATATCAGGTGCATCTGTTTCTAATAATAAATATTCTAGTGGTAACGAAGCAATTGCGCGGCGAGTTTTTTTGTGCGCGTTCATAAGTAATAGTGCCACCAACGCCAATAAAATAGCCTTGCTGAATAAACTTTTCTGCCTGTTGTTGACTTCCTGCAAAACCATGAATAACCCCTTTGCGAGGCACATCATAACGGCGTAAAAGCGCACTTAACTTATCGTGGGTTTTACGTGAATGTAGGATCACGGGTAAATCACATTCAATCGCGAGTTTAAGCTGTGCAATTAAAAATGCCTCTTGCTTCTCAGACTGAGGGTTATCCATATAGCTATCAAGCCCTATTTCTCCGATAGCTACACAACGAGAAGTTGATTTTAATTTCTGTTCTAATTCCAATAGATGCTGTTCAGTGTGCTCTTCAATATATAAAGGGTGTAAACCCAATGCACAATATAATTGATGGTGATTGTTGGCGAGCTCTGCAACAACATCAAAATTCCAACGTGCAACGGCGGGAATAATGATTTTTTCAACATGAGCCTGACGCGCTAGCGACAAACTGTTGACAATATCATCATAAAAAACCGGAAAATCAAAATGGCAGTGAGTATCAATAAATTTATTCATTCTGAATTTGTCTCACGTCAGGATGTACGCTTCGAGTTCCTTGTTGAATAATAGAAGCCTTCTCCGCTTTATCAGCCTTAGCTTCTTGTTCAAACAAACTAAAGACTTTTTTATCGTGTTGTTTGAATTTTTTCTTAGAAAAGTGTTGACCTATTGTCGCCAGAAAATAGCGGCCACAACGTCTACCTACATGATAATCATGATTTAATGCATTTAAACGACTT
Organism: Shigella sp. FC1967; assembly: GCF_001743005.1. Taxonomy (NCBI): domain Bacteria; kingdom Pseudomonadati; phylum Pseudomonadota; class Gammaproteobacteria; order Enterobacterales; family Enterobacteriaceae; genus Shigella; species Shigella sp. FC1967. Next base: position 8,418 of record NZ_MIIZ01000244.1, read on the forward strand.
CCTAATGCACTAGATTGCAATGTCGTTGGTGGATATATTTCAATAACAACAACATCTTCTGGAGGAGATTGGATAAATTTAATGGTCTCAGTATAGGTTTGGATATGTACTTGAGCCATCGCCATAAAGCGCTGTAAACGGCTATTTTCGAACCATTTCCCCATACGTTCAACCCATTCGGTTGTGTATTGATATTCAGAAGGTACGGTACGAATAACAACAATAGTACGGCAACCACGCCGATAAGCTTCTCTCACAGGAATAGCATCACTAATGCCACCATCATGATAAACAACATCATGAAATAAGACACCATTACGATAAAAAGCAGGAATAGCACTGGATGCTTTAATTATATCAAGCCAAGTTGGTTCATCAGGTTGAAAATAATTGGCCTGAAAATTATCAGAACGACTCGCCACCATATAAAATTCGCGCCCCGTATCAAAACGGCGTAGTGCTGTTGGCATATCAAGAGGCATTTCTTTTGCTGTCGTGTCTATATACCAATCAAGATCGAGTAAATTGCCACCACGGACAAAGCGGATAGGATTAAAGAATTGATTATTGGTTGTATAGCGATTGATAATTTTGCGTGCATATCCACGCTGACCACAGGCAAAAGCAGATAAATTTTGCGCCCCCGCAGACACCCCAAGTAACATATCAAAGGGATCAAATTCTGAACGCATAAACTCATCAAGGACACCCGCAGTAAAAATCCCACGCTGGCCTCCGCCTTCACACACTAAAGCAACTTTACCTTGTGGCAGTGAGGATTGAAATTCGAGTGCCGTAATATTATTTAATGTGACAGGTATATACTTCCCCATAATGTCTCCTTTATACAACTTATCAAAGGATACCCGCACATTTTTTTAACGTCATTACTTTTATATATTAATACAAATAATTTAAATAATATTTTCTTTGAATATAAAAGAAAATCATGTTTATGATTTAATATTTACATCTGAGTCTACGCCTTTAACACCTTCAATTTTTTCAATGAGTTGTAAGATTTTTTTCTTCTTGTGCTTTACTATCGACAAAGCCTGAAAGAAAGACATGTCCAAACTCAGTACGAATAGAAATATTCTCACTATCAATATCTTGCATTGGCGATAGCGTATCTTTAATTTTATTAGAAATAGAAGTATCACTTAAATTGTGACCTGTATTTTATTCCACTATTATTAATTTCGCTATACCACGATGTTTCAGCTGATACGCCCCATACTAACAAAAGCTAAACCCATCGACATGGCTAACGCTAATTTTAGCGTTTTATATTGTTTCATTGCTCTCCCCCGCATCACAATACTTGTGATAGGAAATGTGTGTTTTTAATATCTGTATTTTTTATGAAGCACTACAAAATTTTAACAATCTAAGCTATTACATTAATAAGCTGTTGTAGTTAAATAAAGCAAAAAAATAACAAATAAAGACTAATCCTAATTATTTTATTCTAATTATAACCGATAAAAACTATAAAAAAAAACTTACATATATTTATAAATAAGTATAAAAACGAGCATAATGTTAACAGAAAAAAAAAGAGG
>NZ_MIIZ01000245.1:0-258 GCF_001743005.1 Shigella sp. FC1967
GTTGTGTAGTGATAATGCGCTTGATGAAAGAAAGACTCATAAGAAGCCCAATCGGACTTGCTAGATACTGCACAGGCAGCAGTATCCTAACCACTAGTAGGTTTTGTTGGTATTTCATTTTAAGTAAAGTAAGTGAAAGCGATAATAAAGACAACGATGGTTGTGTAGTGATAATGCGCTTGATGAAAGAAAGACTCATAAGAAGCCCAATCGGACTTGCTAGATACTGCACAGGCAGCAGTATCCTAACCACTAGTA
>NZ_MIIZ01000246.1:0-258 GCF_001743005.1 Shigella sp. FC1967
TGATGTTCGTTATAGGTGTTGTTGCAGGGATGAACCTGGAACACGCATTCAATTTTCTAGGTTAATGGGAGGAAGTGTGAACCTTAATAAACAATTTTTTCTGGTTTTTGATGAACGCGGTGCTGATGTGCATCTTCATCGTTCCAGTGGCCGTCGCGTTTTTGGCTGTCTGCTTTTGCGGCAGGTTTTGACTGGAGTCAGTGGGTTAAGTTGGCTGCTGATACGGCCAACAGAGCTGCAAGTGACCCGGCCAAGGCT
>NZ_MIIZ01000247.1:0-258 GCF_001743005.1 Shigella sp. FC1967
AAGTCTTGCAAGGTGTCTTTTTATTGTTTACAGTATCATAAAATGAATCTGTAAAGGTGCGCGATGAATGTGCTTCCAACGAAAAGCTGGCCTTGGGCGTTATAACTCAACCAGACCTGAGTGGCTGGCGGCGTACCGAAACGCAAGATGTATGAGAAGCTCAGGTAAAGAACCTGATGCTTCTCTTTCCGGGATAGCTTGGAAGGCGCAACTCATTGTTGCCCATGAAAGAGGCAGAATTGATAGCCTGGCTGTCCC
>NZ_MIIZ01000248.1:0-258 GCF_001743005.1 Shigella sp. FC1967
CCCTATCGCCACCTCACCATTATCACAATACAACGGGGCGATAGGTGCCGCCATTTATGCCTTTGAAGCGTACCGCCATCAACGGGAAGACGATGCGTTAACAATAGGAACATCAAAATGAGCAATGTAGATATGAATGCGCCGGATTATATTCCAGCCAAAAAACGACTGCAAAAAATCGCTGCTGATGCTTATCAGCGTGCGTGGGATGCGAAAAACAGTGGTGAAAAAATAGGGTGGTGTGCTTCTAACTTCCCT
>NZ_MIIZ01000249.1:0-258 GCF_001743005.1 Shigella sp. FC1967
TTTTCCATATAAAACGACGATTTTCAGCATAAGTGAGTGTTAACTTTTTTCATTGCTCGCGTGACACCAACATAAGCCAAGCGACGCTCTTCTTCTAAAACGTCCACCTTCATCTAGCGACATTTGACTTGGGAACATGCCTTCTTCGACACCCACAATAAAGACTTGTGAAAATTCGAGCCCTTTAGCCGAATGAAGCGTCATTAACTGTACGGCATCTTGATACGCATCCGCCTGGCTTTCGCCTGATTCTAATGC
>NZ_MIIZ01000250.1:0-258 GCF_001743005.1 Shigella sp. FC1967
TTTTGTGGTCAAGGTCGTACTTTGTCTGTAGCACCGGAGAGGCAACGATTGAAACACTCAGAGCCTACGTTCAGAGCCAGTCAACGCTTGATTGATCTTTAAAGCCCTGCGGGCTTTTCGCCTTATATCCCCGCCCGCACTGGGCGAGGGTTTACGGCGTTTTTCGCTAACCTTTGCTTTTGTTGCGCAACAGGCGTATTATGCGCATCCTCTCATCTAAGAGAGAAATCACTGTTTTATTGGGTTCCCTCACCCCAA
>NZ_MIIZ01000251.1:0-258 GCF_001743005.1 Shigella sp. FC1967
AGTCACTTCCTCAACGGCAACCCAACGACGGAATGTATCAAAATCACCCGTTTTACGGTCGATACATACGCGAACGTCAATTTCTTGCTCGTACTTTTTCTTAGTTGCTGTCGCTAGTGCGGTTTCCAGTGCTTCAAAAATCTTTTCACGAGGAAGAGATTTTTCGTTAGAGACCGCTTCCACAACAGCCAGAATCTCTTTGTTCATCCTAGTTGCCTCTTCAAAACTTAAAAGTGGGGTACCAGGTTAGCTTTCTGG
>NZ_MIIZ01000252.1:0-258 GCF_001743005.1 Shigella sp. FC1967
GGGAAACTTGCCTCGAGATGAGTCTTCCCTGTCACCTAGAGTGACCTAAAGGAACGTTTAAGACTAAGACGTTGATAGGCTGGGTGTGTAAGCGTAGCGATACGTTGAGCTAACCAGTACTAATGAACCGTGAGGCTTAACCTGACAACACCGAAGGTGTTTTGTCAGAGAGACAAAACGATGAAGTAAGCTTGTTTAAGATTGATAATTACTGGTGACGAGCCGTTAAAAGGTGAGGCACGGGTAATAAAACAGAAT
>NZ_MIIZ01000253.1:0-257 GCF_001743005.1 Shigella sp. FC1967
CTAAAAAAACCGGTGCAACTATCGAATCATGTTTATCTGAATTAGAAAAAACACGACCTAAGCATAGTCAATTACCTTTTATTTGGATGGAGAGTCAGCATATAAAAAGGTAAGGTGCGTGTAGAAAAAAGAGATGTATAAGAAAGCTGTATTATGGGCTAAAAAAACCGGTGCAACTATCGAATCATGTTTATCTGAATTAGAAAAAACACGACCTAAGCATAGTCAATTACCTTTTATTTGGATGGAGAGTCAGC
>NZ_MIIZ01000254.1:0-257 GCF_001743005.1 Shigella sp. FC1967
ACCCGTGATCACCTATAAAACAAGTGGAGAGATGGCGTAATGTTATTACAATTCACCTCTGCACAAGGCCCTGAAGAGTGCTGTTTGGCGGTTGAAAAAGCGTTAAATTACTTTTTGAAATCCACTACTAAACGACAAGTGAACGTCACCGTGCTTGAAAAAAGAACCTTCACGCCATGGTTTAAAATCAGCGTTAGTGTCTCTTGAAGGTGCGGATGCACAGGCTATCGCACAACAATGGGCAGGATCTATACAAT
>NZ_MIIZ01000255.1:0-9948 GCF_001743005.1 Shigella sp. FC1967
TTAATAGTAGACACTTATTATTGCATAAGTCACTATCTGAACAAACTAGAATTTTGTCTTATTTTCAGTAAAAATCAATAAATCTCAATTAAGGGGGATTCCTCTTAACATAATGATTATCTTAGTTTTTTAGCGTATTTTTTAAAATGTTTTAACCGTGTAAATGAGGCATAATTATCGTTGTTATTTATAAAATAAACAGAGCAGCTTAAACTTTTGACAAAAAAAGTCACATATAAAGAAAAAAAAAATAAAAATGAAATTTATTGATTAAAGAGATACTTCCTAAAAATAATATAATGAGATAAGTTTTCATTTAAAACAATACATCAATAGATAAAGAAAAAAGGTCGCTTTCGCGACTTTTTAGCATTATCACTCAAATTCATTCTAATTAGTGTGAATGATTTGGATGCTCTAAATCTTCATTTTTCTTCGCAAATCGTCTACGGATCACGACGAAGAAGATAGGAACAAAATAGATAGCAAGGGAGGTTGCGGCAATCATACCACCGAATACACCTGTACCTACTGAGTTCTGAGCACCAGAACCTGCACCGTTACTTAATACCAGAGGAATAACCCCTAACATAAAGGCCAGAGAGGTCATTAGAATTGGACGTAGACGCATTCTAACAGAATCTAACGTTGCTTCTATGAGTCCTTTACCTTCTTTCTCCATCAAGTCTTTGGCGAATTCAACAATTAAGATTGCGTTTTTCGCCGATAACCCAATGGTTGTTAAAAGCCCAACCTTAAAGTAAACGTCGTTTTCAAGGCCTCTTACTGATGTTAATGCAAGAGCACCAATAACACCCAGTGGAACGACTAACATAACGGAGAATGGTACTGACCAGCTTTCATACAGAGCAGCAAGACAAAGGAATACAACTATCAAGGAAATGGTATACAGCGCAGGCGCTTGGTTACCCGATAAACGTTCTTGATATGACATTCCTGTCCATTCATAACCGATACCGCTTGGTAGTTTACTTGCGAGATCTTCCATCATGAGCATTGCATCACCACTACTTTGACCAGGTGTTGCACTACCTTGAATTTGAACTGCTGGTAAACCGTTATAACGCTCTAAACGAGGAGAGCCGTATAACCAAGGATCTTTACTTGTATCAATGAACGATGAGAATGGAACCATCTGACCGATATTGTTACGAACATAAAGATTGCCGATATCTTGTGGCAACATACGGAATTGTGATTCAGCTTGAACGTAAACTTTCTTAACACGACCACGGTCGATAAAGTCGTTTACATAGCTACCACCAAACATCGTACCTAATGTTGAATAGATATCACTGATTGCAACACCTTGAGCTTGTGCTTTTTCTAGGTCGATATACAGACGATACTGTGAAGTATCTTCCTGACCATTAGGACGCACACCCGTTAACATTTGAGGTTGTTGTGCTGCCATTCCGAGTAATTGATTTCTCGCTTCCATGAGTTTTTCGTGACCGAGGTTAGCTTTATCCACCAACTCGAACTCGAAACCACCCGCAGAACCTAACTCAACAATCGCTGGAATATTAAATGAATAAACAAAGGCTTCCTTTATTTGGGATAGTGCCATGTTAGCACGTCCTACGATAGCTGGAACTTTGTCTTCTTCTGCTTTACGTTCATCCCAGTCATTCAATACAACGAAAACTAAACCCATATTTTGGCCTTGACCACCGAAGCCGAAGCCACTTACGGTAAAGACAGATTTAACAAGTTCTTTTTCATCAGTATTGAAGTAGTCATTGACTCTTTCGAGTACATCTTGGGTTTGTTCTTGTGTCGAGCCAGCAGGCAACTGAACCATTGTCAGCAATACCCCTTGGTCTTCTTCAGGCAAGAACGATGCAGGTAGACGAATAAACATTAACGCCATGCCCGCGACTAATAAAACGTAAATTAACAAGTAACGTCCTGTACCACGAAGAGTACGAGATACGCTGTCAGTATAGTGATGGCTGCTCTTTTCAAAGGTACGGTTAAACCAACCAAAGAAACCAGTTTGTACACCATGACTGCCTTTCGGTATAGGTTTTAACATCGTTGCACAAAGTGCAGGTGTTAAAATCAATGCAACGAAAACAGATAGAATCATTGCTGATACGATGGTGATCGAGAACTGGCGATAAATCGCACCTGTTGAACCACCAAAAAATGCCATTGGAATAAATACCGCAGACAGCACAAGTGCGATACCTACCAGTGCACTTTGGATTTGCCCCATCGATTTACGTGTTGCTTCTTTAGGTGATAAACCTTCTTCTTGCATTACACGTTCGACGTTTTCTACCACAACGATGGCGTCATCCACCAGAAGCCCGATGGCAAGTACCATCGCGAACATCGTCAAGGTATTTATCGAATAACCGAATGCTGAGAGTATGGCGAAGGTACCTAACAATACAACAGGCACTGCAATTGTTGGAATTAACGTAGCACGGAAGTTCTGTAAGAACAGATACATAACTACGAATACCAGCATGATTGCTTCAACGAGCGTTTTTACTACTTCGAAAATAGAGATCTTAACGAATGGCGTTGTATCGTAAGGATAAACGACCTCTAATCCCGCAGGGAAGAACGGCTCCATTTCAGCCAATGCTGCACGTACCGCGGTTGCTGTATCTAACGCATTGGCACCCGTTGCTAATTTAATACCGATACCCGAAGCAGGTAGGCCATTAAAGCGAGCAACAGTACTGTAGCTTTCTGCTCCCATCTCAACCACACCGAGATCTTTTAGCTTAACCTGTGAACCATCGGTGTTAACCTTCATCAGGATATCACCAAATTGTTCTGCGGTGTTGAGTCGAGTTTGAGCAATAATTGATACGTTTAAACGTTGACCAGGAACAGGAGGTGTGCCTCCTAATTGACCCGCTGCCACTTGGTTATTCTGCGCTTTAATCGCATTAGTCACATCAAGTGTGGTCATGTTATATTTCACCAGTTTATCGGGATCTAACCAAATACGCATGGCGTATTGAGTACCAAATAACTGGGTTTCCCCCACACCAGTAACACGGCTTATGGGGTCTTTAATTGTAGCACCGACATAGTCTGCGATATCATCTTGTGACATTGAACCGTCATTTGAGATGAACCCCGCAACCATCAAGAATGAACTTGAGGATTTATCAACACTAATCCCTTGTTGTTGCACTTCCTGAGGTAATAAAGGCATAGCAAGTTGCAGTTTATTCTGCACCTGTACTTGCGCGATATCAGGGTCAGTACCTGCTTCAAAGGTCAGAGTGATATTCATCATACCCGCTGAGTCACTGGTCGCAGACATATACACCATGTTATCGATACCGTTCATATTCTGTTCGATAACTTGGGTAACGGTGTTCTGCACAGTGGTGGCATCAGCACCCGGATAAACCGCAGAGATAGAAATCGCTGGCGGTGCAATCGTTGGATACTGGGCAACAGGCAATTTGATGAGTGCCAGAAGACCTGCGAGCATGGTAATTATCGCAATTACCCACGCAAATATCGGTCTATCTATAAAAAACTTAGGCATGGATCACCGACTCCTTATTGAGGATTCTTAGCTGGCTCAGTTTGTTCAGGTGATGGCTTCGCATCTAAATTCTCTTCTTGAGGCGTTACTGTCATTTTGGGTTTTGCTTTTTGCAAACCTGAAACGATAACGCGCTCACCAGCCTGAACACCACTATTAACGAGCCATTTATTACCAACAGCTTGTGACACATTGATGGTACGAACTTCAACAACATTATCTTTGTTAACAACCATCGTTGTTGCTTCACCACGAGCTGTACGAATAACGGCCTGCTGTGGGATCAAAACTGCATTTTGACGAATACCATTTTCTAATTTAGTACGAACAAACATACCCGGTAATAATTCCCCATTCGGGTTAGGTACGATCGCACGCATCGTAATTGAGCCTGTTGTTTCATCAACAGTCACATCAGAAAACTCTAAATGACCTTTCTGTGCGTAAGTCTGCCCATTAGTCAATGTTAAATGAACAACAGGTTTGCCTTGCTCTTGACGAATAACGCCACTTTCAATTTCATTTTTAAGTTTCAGGTAGTCTTCACTCGATTGCGTCACATTGACATAAATCGGATCAATTTGCTGAACCGTTGTCAGTGCAACTTGCTGACCTGGAGCGACAAGCGCACCTTCTGTCACCGTTGACTTACCTGAACGACCTGAAATTGGTGCTGTTACTTTGGTATAATCAAGATTAATTTTTGCAGTTGTTACAGCGGCTTCGCCTGCTTTAACAGCAGCAACAGCTTGTGCGTACTGAGACGTTGCAGTATCAAAATCTTGTTTACTGATATAGTTTGTACCCAGCAGAGGCTTATAACGCTCCACAGTGAGACGCGCTATTTCAGCATTAGCTTTAGCTTTCACTAGTTCAGCTTGTGCACTATTTAAAGTTGCTTCAAACATAGCTGGGTCGATTTGGTACAAAGATGTACCTGCTTCTACATAGCTACCTTCGGTGTAATTGCGTTTTAAAATAATGCCGCCAACTTGAGGACGAACTTCAGCAATACGGAAGGCTGATGTACGACCAGGTAAATCAGTGGTGATTGTCAGAGCTTCCGCTCCTAAAGTCACAACACCTACAGCCGGAGCAGGGGGTGGCCCCCCAGCAGACTGTTTAGCTTTGTCGTCACATCCAGCAAGAACCAAGCTGCCTGATAGCACTAACAGAGCCAGAGGCAAAACCCCTCTGTTTTTTCGCATAAGAAAACCTCTATTCAAACGTTGTTTCCCGGGATAAAAATAATTAAGTTGATGATTGATTGCGATGTATAGTACAAACATACATGAATGTATGTAAATTAACTTCAGTCAAAATCGAGGATTAATGGCACGAAAAACTAAACGGCAGGCACAAGAAACAAAACAGCAGATTATTGATGCTGCACTTAGGCTGTTTACTGTGCAAGGCGTTTCTGCCACATCACTTTCAGATATTGCTGCCGAAGCAGGTGTTACTCGTGGCGCAATATATTGGCACTTTAAAAACAAAGTGGATTTATTTACTGAAGCGTGCGAACTCACCGACTTAAAAATAGAATCTTTAGAAATAGAGTATCAAACAAAATACCCAGATGATCCACTATTTGTATTAAGAGAATTGCTTATTTACATATTGACATCAATTGTCGAAGATCCCAAACATAATGCATTATTAGAAATATATTTCCATAAATGCGAATTTGTCGGTGAAATGACACCAATTGTTGAAATTCGCAGAGAATTGTGTGCAGCGGATTACTCTAGAATAGAACAATCTTTCTCTCGTTGTATTGAAAAAAAACAGCTTCCAGCCAACCTTAATTTAAGAAGAGCTGCCATTATGTTAAGAGCTATGATGACAGGTCTTGCCGAAAATTGGTTATTTTCACCAGAAAGTTTTTCTATCAAAGATGAAAGTCAATATTTGGTTGATAGCTTTATTGATATGATAAAGCACAGCGCAAATATGAGAATATCTGCGTCATCTTAATTTATTATTAAACTTGAGGAAGATGTTTATGAGTAAGGTATTAGTTATTGCTAATGGTGCAGCTTATGGCAATGAATCATTATTTAACGCACTGCGTTTATCAATAACATTAAAAGAACAGCATCCAGAAACGGAATTAAATATTTTTTTTAATGTCAGATGCTGTGACTGGGGCTTTAGCTCACCAACACCCGAAAGAAGGCTATAACTTACAGCAAATGTTAGAAATTCTGACAGCGCAAAATGTTCCAGTTAAATTATGTAAAACATGCACAGATACTCGTGGTATCAGTGAGTTACCCCTCGTGGATGGTGCTGAATTAGGCACATTAGTGGACTTAGCTCAGTGGACATTAGAGGCTGATAAAATTCTGACTTTCTGATCACGATTTCATTTTCTCAGGCGAGAAATAACCTAAGCAACTTGTTCTATTTACACTGCCAATTTAAAGGAATTGGATTATAATTAGAAACAGTTTTTCAATATTAATTGAACAAGTTGCTTAACTATGCGTACTCATATTTTTTTGCTCAATTCAGTAATCGAATAATGACGAGTATTTTCGGCGCGATTATTGCGTTTATTTTTTGGAGTTTCTCCATCACCTCAGTTTTCGCTGTGACACCTAGTAATTTACCCACCCAAGACAGTATTCAAAACCAGCTTAATTTATTAAACAAACGCAGTGAGCTAAGTGCAGAAGATAAATTAACGATTGCTGATTTGGAACAATCTCTTTTATTACTTGATAACATCCAACAGCTAGAAAAAAAGTCAGTAAATTATGATAAAACCGTAGAGCAATTACCTGAAAAACTGCGTAATGCACAATATCAACTGAATCAGTTAAAGCAGAGAGTCGCTAATAAAGAAGTAGAAGATTATCAAAAATCACTAGAAGCATTACCGTTAACAACGTTAGAGTCACAATTAGAGACGGTCTTACAATCATTACAAAAAGCGCAAGACGATTTAGCAAATTACAGCAATGAACTTATTGTGTTACAAACACAACCAGAAAGGGCACAATCTGTTTTATTTAATAACTCAGAAAGACTGCAACAAATAAGAATATTATTGAATAAAAGTAGTGCGGATAAAGCACAAATGCGATCTTCTGCCGTACAATTGTTACAATTAGAGCAATATTATCTTCAACAACAGAATAATTATCAAAAGCGCACCTTACAATCTAATGTGCAGTTACAAAGTTTATTACAACTCCAACGTGATTATAGTTCTGCTTACATCGATCTTTCCCAAGAACATGCTCAACTTATCCAAGACGAGATTAGTGATAAGCGTTTAGATAGTTCAGAAGAAACGGCGAAAGAAGCGCAAAGTACGGGACTTGAAAATCAGGCAATTAATAATAATCCTTTTTATTTAGCACAAACAGAAATCAATAAACATCTCAGTGATAAGCTGATTGTTACAACGCAAAATAATAATGAGCTAAATCGTCATAGCCTGATGGTTAAAAATCGTTTAGACAGAGCTATTCAATCTGAACGAAATTTAAAAGAACAATTGATGTGCTAAAAGGAAGTTTATTACTTTCTCGTATTTTTATTTGAAGAGCAAGTTGATTTACCTGATGGTATTTTCATTAATAACCTGCCCGATAAAATTGCGGATTTACGCTTAGAACAGTTTGAAATAAACAAACAACGCGATCAGATAATACAGCCCAGTATTTATATTGATCAGTTGATGAATGAGTACCAAGCCACTCATCCTGAAGCGACGGATCCTAATGCACAAAAAGAGTTACGTAGTGCATTAGAATCACTTGTTGATGCTAGACGTGAATTACTTGATAAGCTTAACAATCAATTGGGCAATCAAATCTCAGGTTCAATTAATCTACAAATGGACCAACAACAATTACGTAGTGTGGTTAGTTCACTCGAAAACACATTGGCTCAGCAAATTTTCTGGGTAAGCAGTAATAAGCCGATTAATCTTAATTGGTTTTCAACATTCCCCGCTCAGGCTGTTGCCGAGTTTCAAGGTTTTAAACTCAATTGGTCAAATGAAAATCTGCTGATCGGGGCTAAGAAATCACTGCCTGTTCTTATTGCGTTAATTTTGTTCGGTTCAATACTGATCTGGCAACGTAAAAAACTTGATATTCAGTTTGAAAAACTCAATGGGGATATAAATAAACTTAATAAAGATTCGCAGTTACATACGCCACTTGCACTGGGCATTGTTTTTCTAAAAACATTACCTTTGTCTTGTTTTGTCTTAGCGATTGGATATTGGCTAATAAATAGCTTTAATGTACAACAAGAATTTATCTGGTCCTTCGCTTGGCAATTTGCGGTATTTTGGCTGATGTTTGAATGGTCTTATCGCTTAATGTCTGACAATGGGGTTGCCGTAAAACATTTTAAAATACCCGTAGAACGAGTCCAGCAAAACCGTAAACGTTTATTGCGACTTTCTCTTCCTATGTTGCCTATTATTCTACTTTCTGCTTATGGGATTAATAATCCATTACTGCTGGTGGGTGATGTTATTGGGCAGTTGGTTGCCATTATTTCATTATTGGGTATTAGTTTCTTCGCACTGCCATTTTGCCGTGAAATGTGGCAAGAAAAAGGCAACCATGTTGTTAGAACCGTAGTGATTACGTTATTAACGTTTTCACCTTTAATTTTAATGGGATTAGTGATTTTTGGTTATTACTATACGGCGTTACGTTTAGCAAATCGTTGGATTGATAGTTTATATCTGCTTATGTTGTGGTTTATTGCTTATCACGCCAGTTTACGCGGATTAACTGTTGCGGCTAGAAGACTTGCATATCGCCGCGCTCTTGAACGTAGGCAAGCGATGTTAAAAGAGAAAAAAGAAGGTGAAGATAACAGCCTTGAACCTATTCAAGAGCCACCAATGGATATGGATCAAATCAATCAGCAATCATTAAGACTGACAACGATGATCTTATTTATCATCTTTGCTTCGAGTTTCTATGGGATCTGGTCTGATTTTATTACGGTCTTTACTTATTTAGATGGAATAACACTTTGGAGTTACACATTACCGACAGAACTCGGTAATGTGGTTAAGGCAGTGACTGTTGCAGATTTATTATTGTCTGTTTCTATTATGGCAATTTCTTGGTTTATGACACGAAATTTACCAGGTTTATTAGAGGTATTAATTTTATCTCGTATAAAACTGCAACAAGGTGCGTCTTACGCGATCACAACTATTTTGACCTACATTATTATTGCTATCGGGACCATCGTATCACTGGGAATATTAGGTGTAGCATGGGAAAAACTGCAATGGTTGGCGGCAGCTTTAACGGTGGGTTTAGGATTTGGTTTACAAGAGATATTTGCAAACTTTGTGTCCGGCTTAATCATTTTGTTCGAAAGACCCGTCAGAATTGGTGATACGGTTACTATTGGTACTTATTCTGGCACGGTAAGTCGAATTCGTATTAGAGCAACGACAGTGACTGACTTTGATCGCAAAGAAGTGATTATTCCAAATAAAGCGTTTGTAACTGAACGGCTTATTAACTGGACATTATCTGATACGGTGACACGTATTATTATTCAAGTGGGTGTTGCTTATGGATCTGATCTCAATAAGGTCAAAGAGATCTTAATGAAGGCCGCTAAAGATAATGTCAGAGTGATGACGGAACCAGAACCTGTGGTGTTATTTACTGAATTTGGGGCAAGTACCCTGAATCATGAGTTGCGTTTTTATGTCAGAACATTAGGTGATAGAAGTATTGCAATAGATGAAGTTAATCGTGCTATTGATAAGCTATGTAATGAAAATAATATCAATATTGCGTTTAATCAACTTGATGTGTATTTGCATAATAAACAAGGTGATGAAGTACAAGAGATAAAACGTCCTCTTGATGGTTCAACACCTGAAGCCAATACGCCTTTTGCTTAATTAAAGGGATGAATGAGTAGATTGTGCCGCTAATTTTTCTTCATAATCTAGGCGCACAATCTCGAGAGCTTCTAGTGCTGTTTTAGGATCAATATGGTGGCTTTCAAGTAAATAGATAAGATCGACTGCCAATTGAATAGACTCTGGTGCTTCTTTTAAGCTCATTATTACTCCTATTAAAATTTATCTTCTTGTTTCTCAATGCCTTTTTCGATAGAGAATAGCGCATTTTTACAGCGTGCAAGGCGATTTTCAAGCGCGGCAATCTCTTTTTGTAGCGCTTGTTGTTTCATAAAGCTCTGTGCTTGTGTTAATGAAAGCTCTCTATCTTGGATCATGGCTTGTAATCGACGCTCATAATCCTGATGTTGGGCAAGTTTTTGGTATAAATCGACACTTTTTTTTCGTTGAGTAAGCTGGTTCTCTTGCTTTCTTAGTGTTTGTGTCGATAATTCACGAGTTAATGCTTCAATTTGTTGTAGGATTTGTGTGGCCA
>NZ_MIIZ01000256.1:0-257 GCF_001743005.1 Shigella sp. FC1967
TCATCAACAAGAACAGTAACCGATGCTCAGTGTGCAAAAAGCCGTTTTCTGGGCCTTGCCACACATTTGGTGGGTTGGATGCAGACAGTAAGGTGCAGACGTCGGTCAGTGCTGCCGAAGCAACATAGTGGACCTGAGGCATGGTGGTGTCTATACCACGCTCCGGTCGGTACTGACGAAGGCGAGCGCCAGGCCCGTGAGCTTATGGCTTCTCATCCTTGTGCTCGTCGTATGATGTAGGAGGGGCCGATGAAAAA
>NZ_MIIZ01000257.1:0-256 GCF_001743005.1 Shigella sp. FC1967
TTTTAACGGCGGTGACGGTACTGACCAGCATGGATCAATCTGATTTAATTGAATTGGGAATAACATTGACACCTGCAGAACAGGCAGAACGTTTAGCGTTACTGACAAAATCTTGTGGTCTTGATGGTGTCGTCTGCTCTGCACATGAAGCAACGCGTTTTAAACAGGTTTGTGGTGACGATTTCTTATTAGTCACGCCGGGGATCCGTCCAGCAGGAAGTGATGTTGGCGATCAGCGTCGCGTAATGACACCAGA
>NZ_MIIZ01000258.1:0-256 GCF_001743005.1 Shigella sp. FC1967
CGCTTTTTGCAGTATGAAGGATGTGAAAAACTCGCCAATAACTTGGCTCCACTATTATCAGGTTATCGCTCGTTGCCGTTTGCGGGTGTGCTCTTTAGTACGGCGGGTAACGATAACGTTTTCAGCCATTTCACCAAAAACCAATCAGTGGACATCTAATTCCCATTGGAAAGCGCTCATTACAGCAAATTCACAACTGCCTTATCAGTTAAAAGCCTCACCTTTAGGCTTAAATTCAAAACGTATTTTACAATAT
>NZ_MIIZ01000259.1:0-256 GCF_001743005.1 Shigella sp. FC1967
TGCAGACTCCAATCCGGACTACGACAGACTTTATGAGTTCCGCTTGCTCTCGCGAGGTCGCTTCTCTTTGTATCTGCCATTGTAGCACGTGTGTAGCCCTACTCGTAAGGGCCATGATGACTTGACGTCATCCCCACCTTCCTCCGGTTTATCACCCGCAGTCTCCTTTGAGTTCCCACCATAACGTGCTGGCAACAAAGGATAAGGGTTGCGCTCGTTGCGGGACTAACCCAACATTTCACAACACGAGCTGACG
>NZ_MIIZ01000260.1:0-254 GCF_001743005.1 Shigella sp. FC1967
GGTGTCTTTTACACCCCCAGGCCATTGCTGAGTTGCACAACAGCCGGGATGACCTTCTCTGCATGTTCCAGAGTAGCAGACATGATGGATTCCACTACGGTCGGGGAGTTGTACAGGCCCATACCGCCACCGATACCCATAGCGAAAGCCATGAGGCTCTGGCGAGCGATACCACCAACAACACCGACCAGGATCATCGCACCCGCAACGATTCGACCCAAAGTACCTTGGGTCCAATCCTTGAGAGTTACCCA
>NZ_MIIZ01000261.1:0-254 GCF_001743005.1 Shigella sp. FC1967
CGACGTCGCAAGGTATTAATACGCAATGGCGCAATGCGGTGGTAAATGACTGGAATAACGCCTTTGGAGGTCGTTATCCCCTTAAAAATACCCAAAGTGAAATTTCATTACCTTTAATGGCACAATATTTACGCCCTGATAATGGGCGTATTCAGCGTTTTTCTTGAAAGCCATCTCAACGGAGTGTTGCGTAAAGAAGGCACCCATTGGGTACCCGATACCACCAATGCCCAAGGCTTAACCTTTAATCCCGA
>NZ_MIIZ01000262.1:0-253 GCF_001743005.1 Shigella sp. FC1967
CCCCGTTTTACTTTGCGTCCGTAAATGTGTGTTTTGCTGGCGCAGCAGGCGCGACGATACTGATTTCAGATTGTTGACCATCACACTGACCGCCAGTTTTGGCGGGTAAGCAACCAGCAGATGCACATGGTCAGGCTCTCCGTCCATCTCAATAATTTCGCATTCAAGTTTTGCCGCAGCGGAGTCAAATGCATCACGCAGTTGAGCGAGCATCAGTCCGTCAAATAGCTTACGTCGATACTTTGTCGTAAAG
>NZ_MIIZ01000263.1:0-253 GCF_001743005.1 Shigella sp. FC1967
ACCTGTACATACCGCAAGGTGAAGAGGTCAACCGTTGGATTGCTGCTGCTGAGGAATACCGCCTCTATGATGCAGAGATTCAGGAGCTGAAACAGCGACTGTCTGAGCTTCAAGAAAGGCAAAAGCCTCATCTCGACACCATGAAGTCCCTCATGGGGGAATACTTCCATGCCGACTACTGCGGTGTGATGGTAACGAGATACAAAGCGGCTGGCCGGGTAGACTACAAAAAGCTGTTGGCTGATAAGGCGTC
>NZ_MIIZ01000264.1:0-252 GCF_001743005.1 Shigella sp. FC1967
CTCTTTTCACGACAAGAAAACACATCAAATATTTAATTATTTAAAATCAGCATGTTATATGTCTCCTATTGGCGACATTAAAAATAGAGAGTGTTGGCACTTTCACCATGCTATTGCTAAATAAAAAAGAAAATATAGGGTCTTATAATACGTCTCTTTTCACGACAAGAAAACACATCAAATATTTAATTATTTAAAATCAGCATGTTATATGTCTCCTATTGGCGACATTAAAAATAGAGAGTGTTGGCA
>NZ_MIIZ01000265.1:0-251 GCF_001743005.1 Shigella sp. FC1967
ATCGGGATCAAAGATGGTCGCATTGTGGGTATCGGCAAAGCGGGTAATCCAGATGTACAACCTAATGTAAGTATTGTTGTAGGACCTGCCACAGAAGTCTTGCGGGCGAAGGTAAAATCGTTACCGCAGGTGGTGTTGATACACATATTCACTTTATCTGCCCTCAACAAGCACAAGAAGGTTTAGTTTCTGGTGTCACCACGTTTATTGGCGGTGGCACAGGTCCCGTTGCAGGAACTAATGCAACCACA
>NZ_MIIZ01000266.1:0-9936 GCF_001743005.1 Shigella sp. FC1967
TAACAGGCATATTTGTTGGTATTATCTTAGGTGCCGTATTAAAAATGATAAAGAAAAAATAGCGCGATAAAACAGGCACCAAATTAAAACATAAAATAAGTTTATGTTGATCGCATTCCTTTCACCTCACTGACTTCTGTTGAAAGTAAAAATGAAAAAACATTTTCTAAAATATCTTATGATCCCTGTCGCTTTGCTGACATTGAATGCGTGTAGCCAACGTTCGTCATTACCACCAGCGACACCGCCTTCCATGTTAAACCAACAGAACAGTGTGCCTGAATTAACACAATGGCCTACGGCATTAAGTCCTAATGTCAATAATGCAAGAACACTGTTTGATAAATACGCTTCACAGATTTATCAAAAAAGTAATCCTCAAGGTATGGTTATTGTCATGATCAATAACTCTCAAACCTTGAATCGTTCTTTTGGGACAACAACACCTAAAAGTCGCAACGCCCCCTCCATGAACTCATTGATCCGCATCGCTTCTATCACAAAGCTAATGACAAGCGAAGTGATGTTAAAACTACAAGAGGATGGAAAATTATTAGTCACTGATCCACTGCAAAAATACAGCTACTATGGTGTCGACATTCCATTAGTCAGCGCTCAATCCCCTATCCGTCTTTATCATTTAGCAAGCCACACGAGTGGTTTTCCGCGAGAACAACCTGGTGGAAAATGGGGAAGACCTGTTTTTATATGGCCAACGCATGGCGACCGCTGGAACTGGCTGAAAAAAAGCGACACTGACAGCTACCGCAGGAGAGCAAGCGGCTTATTCAAACCTAGCTTACGATCTATTAGCGGATGCCTTGGTAAAAGCATCAGGTAAAAGTTACCCTCAACTTTTACAGCAATATGTCACTCAGCCCGCCGGTATGACTAATACCACATTGACGCCGACACCAGCACAATGTCAACGGCTATTAGTGGGATATAAGCCCAGTCCATGCTCTGATACTATTGCCGCCGCTGGGAGTGGTGGTGTGTACTCAACACCTGCTGATATGCAACGTTGGATGCAAGGCTTTTTGACTTCTCATCATGCCATGAGAAAAACAACTGCAAGTAAAGAGCAGGCAGTCTACTTCCCACGTAATCGGCTCTCTTCAATAGAAGGGATGGATGTTGCAGGTCGTGCTGATGGCGTGGGTTTAGGATGGGTTTATATGGCTCCCGCCAATGGTATTCCCGCGATTTACCAAAAAACAGGCGGTGGCGGTGGGTTTAATACTTATATGGCAACCATTCCTGAATTAAATATCGGTGTATTTGTGGTGATCACCCGTAAACCTAACGGCACTAAGTTTAGTGAAGTGACTCAAGGTACGAATGCGCTTGTTCGTGCTCTGGCAAAAGATTTTTATCAGTAGTCAGATACTCGATAGTGATAATAAAAGCGCCTTAATAAGGCGCTTTTATTTTTCTGGCTGATATTGACTTAGCGATTACGCTTCATCAATAACCATAGACTCAGAGTTAGAAAGAGTATTCCCGGGACTAATGCTGCAATCACTGCGGGTATGCCATAAACCAAACTTAATCGTCCTGAAACTTCATTGACGATATAGAATAAGAAACCAAAAGAGATACCGGTTAAAACTCTTAATCCCATTGGTACAGTACGTAATGGACCAAAAATAAATGACAATGCCATTAACATCATTACTGCAACAGAGATTGGGGCAAAGATTTTTTTCCAAAAATTCAGCTCATAGTTTGCTGACTCTTGCCCACTTTGTTTTAGATATTTAACGTACTGATAAAGCCCGCTGATCGATAAAGCATCCGGATCTAACGCCACAACGCTTAATTTTTCTGGCGTGAGTCGTGTTTGCCATTCAAGTGATACCTGTTTTTTACCGGTGATTTTTTGTAGATCCGTTAAATCTGACTCTTCAACCTGTTTCAACATCCACGTTTTTTTATTCGTATCGTAGGTTGCGCTTGATGCATAACGTACCGTTTCTAGTTTTCTATCATGATTAAAATCATAGAGCGTGATGCCTTGCATCTCATTTTGGCTCTTTATTCGGTTGATATGAATAAATTGGTTGCCATCTTTAGCCCACATACCGCGGTTAGTAGAAACTAAAGAGTTACCCATGATTTTTTCAGCACGATAGTTACGAGCATATTGTTCACCCTGTGGAGCCCCCCATTCACCAATCAGTACTGTTAACAGAACTAACGGAATAGCGGTTTTCATCACCGAGCCTGCAATTTGCAAGCGGGTAAATCCTGATGCTTGCATTACTACCAACTCACTACGCGTTGCTAATGCACCTAATCCTAATAATGCCCCCAATAAGGCAGCCATAGGAAAGAAAATTTGCACATCTTTAAGGATATTTAAAATGGCGTAAACACCTGCATCCAGCGTGGTGAAATCACCTTGCCCTACTTTACGAAGTTGATCGACAAATTTGATAATGCCGGATAATGAAACCAGCAAAAATAGTGTCATCAAAATTGACTGTAAAATAGTACGCCCGATATATCTATCTAATACACCAAACATCAGGCAACTCCTTTCTTAAAGCGAGCACGGAATTTACGCATAGGCAAGGTATCCCAAACATTTAATAAGAGAGCTAAGGCGAGATAAACGCCATTAACACTCCACATCGCAATGAGAGGATCAACTTTTCCTTTTTCACCATTAGAGTGCAATGAACTTTGTAGCAAGAAGAACACCAGATAAAGCAGCATAGCTGGTAACATACTTAATACGCGGCCTTGACGTGGATTAACCTCACTTAAGGGTACGACCATCACAGCCATAATGACAACAGAGAAAATCAAGGTTAAGCGCCAATGGAATTCAGCAATAGACTCTGTTTCATTCGAATGCCAAAGTTCAGTCATCGTCTTTTGTTCTACACGATTACTGCTGATGGTCGATTCACGGTGCCCAATAACCGCTTGGTAATCATTAAAATCGGTAATACGAAAATCACGTAGTACCGCCGTACCTTCATAGCGAGTTCCCTCGCTTAATACGACTATCTGATTCCCGTTAGGTAATTCTTTGGTATAGCCTTTATCTGCCACCACAACAGAAGGACGCTGATCTTGCGTTGGACGCAGTTGTGCAAGGAAGACATCTTGGAATTGATTTCCTTTTACACTACCAAGATAGAGCACCATATTACGGTCGCTGGACATTTTAAATTGCCCTTCCATCAATGCCGCTAAACTTGGGTTGGCTTTAGCATCCTCAAGTACTTGCTCTTGATGCGCTGAAGACCAAGGAATAAGCCAAATGACATTTCCTGCTGCTAATGCGCTGGTCAGTAATGAGAGCAACAGTGCAGCTTGCACTAATGCTTTCTTACCTATTCCGCACGCATTCATGACGGTTATCTCACTTTCAACATAAAGTTTGCTGTAAGTCATCAGAAGCCCAAGAAAAAGGCTTAATGGAAGAATAAGCTGTGCCATCTCAGGAATTCCCAGCCACAGCAGAGAAACCACGAGGTTTGTAGGAATGTTACCTTCAACAGCAGCCCCTAAAATTTCAACCAGTTTCTGGCTAAAAAAGATAAGCATCAGAATAAATAAGATGGCTATCTGACTTTTAAGGGTTTCCCGAGCTAAATATCGAATTATAATCACGCTAGTTATGCCTGTGAAAACTTGTCTTTTTGCAGGAAAATCGCTAACTTCGTTGTAAATCTATCATTTGTGCATCTCAGTTAGACATTCTTGCAGCCCAAATGATATCAAAACATGCTATAAACAGGTTCCCAATAAGAACAAGCTTATAAGTTAGCTAAATTAGTTGTGTTCAATTAATGCATTTAGCTTAACATAAAAAGTAAACTTTCTATGGGGTAGATTAATGCGGATCACTATTCTAAACGATACTTTCCGTTTTTGTCTTTAATATTCAGGAGAACGCATGGAGTTTAATGTAAAAAGCGGCAGCCCAGAGAAACAACGCAGCGCTTGTATTATCGTGGGGGTGTTTGAGCCTCGTCGTTTATCTCCGATCGCGGAGCAACTTGATAAAATCAGTGATGGCTATATCAGCGCCTTGTTACGCAGAGGTGAACTGGAAGGCAAAGTCGGACAATCATTGCTGTTACATCATGTACCTAATGTTCTCTCTGAGCGCGTTTTACTGATTGGTTGCGGTAAAGAGCGTGAATTGGATGAACGCCAGTATAAACAGATCATTCAGAAAACCATTAATACACTCAATGAAACTGGCTCTATGGAAGCCGTATGCTTTCTGACTGAGTTACACGTTAAAGGTCGTAATAATTACTGGAAAGTGCGTCAAGCGGTTGAGACTGCAAAAGACTGCCTCTATACCTTTGATCAACTAAAAAGCAATAAGACAGAATTACGTCGTCCATTACGTAAGATGGTCTTTAATGTACCTACTCGTCGTGAATTGCCAAGTGGTGAACGCGCAATTGCACACGGTTTAGCCATCGCATCAGGTATTAAAGCATGTAAAGATTTAGCTAACATGCCTCCCAATATCTGTAATGCTGCTTATTTAGCCTCTCAAGCTCGCCAACTAGCCGATTCATCTACCAATGTTTCTACGCGTGTTATTGGCGAAGAACAAATGAAAGAGCTAAATATGAATGCTTACCTTGCGGTAGGGCAAGGCTCTCAAAATGAATCTTTAATGTCGATTATCGAATATAAAGGCAATAAAGATCCTGAAGCTCGCCCAATTGTGTTAGTGGGTAAAGGGCTGACATTTGACTCGGGTGGTATTTCTATTAAACCTGCTGATGGCATGGATGAGATGAAATACGACATGTGTGGTGCCGCAACGGTTTATGGTGTGATGCGCGTCGTTGCTGAACTCCAGTTACCAATCAATGTCATTGGTGTGCTTGCGGGTTGTGAAAATATGCCGGGTGGAAAAGC
Source organism: Shigella sp. FC1967 (assembly GCF_001743005.1). Taxonomy (NCBI): domain Bacteria; kingdom Pseudomonadati; phylum Pseudomonadota; class Gammaproteobacteria; order Enterobacterales; family Enterobacteriaceae; genus Shigella; species Shigella sp. FC1967. The sequence continues at coordinate 4,903 of NZ_MIIZ01000266.1, forward strand.
GTATCGTCCTGGTGATATTTTAACAACTATGTCAGGTCAAACCGTCGAAGTATTAAACACCGATGCTGAAGGTCGTTTAGTGCTGTGCGATACATTAACCTATGTTGAACGCTTTGAACCTGAGTTAGTTGTTGATATCGCAACCTTAACCGGTGCATGTATGGTGGCTTTAGGCCATCACTACAGCGGATTAATGTCTAATCATAATCCATTAGCGCATGAATTAATGAATGCATCAGAGCAGGCAGGTGACCGCGCTTGGCGTTTACCATTAGGCGATGAGTTCTATGAACAAATCGAATCTAATTTTGCTGATTTAGCCAATACAGGTGGGCGTTTAGGGGGGGCAATTACTGCGGGTTGTTTCTTAGCGCGTTTTGCAACTAAATATAACTGGGCTCACTTAGATATTGCCGGTACAGCATGGCGTTCAGGTAAAGCAAAAGGGGCAACAGGCCGTCCTGTTTCTTTATTGTCTCAGTTCTTACTTAATCGCGCAGGTTTGAATAGCGACGAGTAATACCGCATAATTATCAAGGTTAAGGTATTACCCTATTATTAGGGTAAATAGAGCAGACTCCAAGAAGGGTATTGCAACGCAATACCCTTCTGTTATCGGGATATCATGAAAAACGCCACGTTTTATTTAATGGAACACCCATCAATACATGATGATTTACAGGCTCATGAGTGGCTTGCCTGTCAACTTACCGCTGAACATTGGCGATTAGGCAAACGTATTTTGTTGGTTTGTGAGTCTCAAGCTCAAGCTGAATTGCTTGATGAGGCATTATGGGCAAGAGAACCTCATCAGTTTGTTCCTCATAATCTTGCAGGTGAAGGACCTCGTTATGGCTCTCCTGTTGAATTATGTTGGCCTGGAAAACGTGGTAATGCACCTCGTGATCTCTTGATTAATTTGCAATCGCAATTCGTAGACTTTGCCACAGCTTTCCATGAAGTGATAGACTTTGTACCTATTGATGAACAATTGAAACAGTTGGCGCGTGAACGATATAAAATTTATCGTAGCGTCGGCTTTACTTTGACAATGGCTACGCCGCCAACCTATTGAATACGTAAAGAATATGGAAAATAAATCCGCACCGAAAGAGCCATCGCTCGACACAACATATAATCCAGCAGAGATTGAACAACCTCTGTATCAGCATTGGGAAAAAAATGGCTATTTCAAAGCCAATGGCGATACAACAAAAGAAAGCTTCTGTATCGTGATCCCACCGCCAAACGTCACAGGTAGTCTACATATGGGTCATGCTTTCCAGCAGACCATTATGGATACCATGATCCGTTATCAGCGCATGCAAGGTAAAAATACCTTATGGCAGTCAGGTACTGACCATGCAGGTATCGCAACTCAAATGGTTGTTGAGCGTAAAATTGCTGCTGAAGAAGGTAAAAATCGTCATGACTATGGTCGTGATGCATTTATCGACAAAATTTGGGAATGGAAGGCAGAATCAGGTGGTAACATTTCTAACCAAATGCGTCGTTTAGGTAATTCTGTTGATTGGGAACGTGAACGTTTCACCATGGATGAAGGATTATCTAAAGCGGTAAAAGAAGCTTTTGTTCGTTTACATAAAGAAGATCTTATCTACCGCGGCAAACGCCTTGTAAACTGGGATCCTAAATTACACACCGCGATTTCTGATCTTGAAGTCGAAAACCGTGAAGTTAAAGGATCTATGTGGCACCTGCGCTATCCTTTAGCTGATGGAGCAAAAACAGCGGAAGGCAAAGATTACCTCATTGTTGCAACAACACGGCCTGAAACCATGTTAGGTGATACCGGTGTTGCAGTTAACCCAGAAGATCCTCGCTATAAAGATTTAATTGGTAAAGAAATTATTTTACCCATCGTTAACCGTCGTATCCCGATTTTAGCGGACGAACACGCTGATATGGAAAAAGGGACCGGTTGCGTAAAAATCACCCCTGCTCACGACTTTAACGACTACGAAGTTGGACGCCGCCATCAATTACCCATGATTAATATCATGGATTTTGACGGCAATATCCGTGTTAGCGCAGAAGTATTAGACACCAATGGTGTTGAATCTGATGTTTACAGCACTGAAATTCCAGAAGCCTACCAAGGTATGGAACGCTTTGCTGCACGTAAAGCTATGGTTGCTGAATTTGAACGCCTAGGTTTATTAGAAGAGATCAAACCTCACGATTTAACGGTACCTTACGGCGACCGTGGTGGCGTAGTTATCGAGCCTCTATTAACAGACCAATGGTATGTTCGCGCAGCGCCTTTAGCAAAACCTGCTGTTGAAGCGGTTAAAAATGGCGATATCCAATTTGTACCAAAACAGTACGAAAATATGTACTTCTCATGGATGAACGATATCCAAGATTGGTGTATTTCTCGTCAACTGTGGTGGGGTCACCGTATTCCTGCTTGGTATGATAATGAAGGTAATGTCTACGTCGGTCGTGACGAGGAAGAAGTTCGTCGTGAAAACAATATCGCAGCAGATGTGGCATTACGCCAAGATGATGACGTACTGGATACGTGGTTCTCATCTGCACTGTGGACATTTTCAACATTAGGCTGGCCTGAAAACACCGAAGCACTGAAAACATTCCATCCAACGAATGTCTTAGTCAGTGGATTCGATATCATTTTCTTCTGGATCGCCCGCATGATCATGATGACCATGCACTTTATCAAAGATGAAGACGGTAAACCGCAAATTCCATTTAATACGGTTTACATGACAGGTCTTATTCGTGATGAAGAAGGTCAGAAGATGTCAAAATCCAAAGGTAACGTACTCGACCCTCTGGATATGATCGACGGTATTTCATTAGAAAACCTGTTAGAAAAACGTACAGGTAATATGATGCAGCCTCAGATGGCTGAAAAAATTGCTAAACGTACTCGCAAAGAGTTCCCAGAAGGTATTGAAGCACACGGTACAGATGCCTTGCGCTTTACCTTAGCTGCGTTGGCTTCAACCGGTCGCGATATTAACTGGGATATGAAACGTTTATCGGGTTACCGTAACTTCTGTAATAAGCTGTGGAACGCAAGTCGCTTTGTTCTGATGAATACAGAAGAGCAAGATTGTGGCTACCAAGGTGGTGAGATGACATACTCACTCGCTGACCGTTGGATCTTAGCAGAATTCAACAATACCGTTAAAGCTTATCGTGAAGCGTTAGACAACTATCGTTTCGATATCGCTGCGGGTATTTTATATGAATTTACTTGGAACCAATTCTGTGACTGGTATCTTGAGCTATCAAAACCTGCAGTACACAAAGGTAATGATGCACAAAAACGCGCAGCACGTCATACGCTGATTGAAGTATTAGAAGGCTTATTACGTCTTGCTCATCCAATCATTCCATTTATCACAGAAACCATCTGGCAACGAGTGAAGGAAGTGAAAGGCATTGAAGGTGAAACCATCATGCTACAAGCTTTCCCTGAGTTCGATGCATCGCTGGTGGATGAACATGCACTTAACGATCTTGAGTGGATCAAAGAAGTGATTGTTGCGGTTCGTAATATCCGTGCTGAAATGAATATCGCTCCAGGCAAACCACTTGAGGTTATTTTACGTGGTGCAGATGACAATGCTAAGCGCCGTGTCAGCGACAATATTGGTTTCTTAAAAGCTATGGGGCGTTTAGCGGATATTCGTCCATTAGCAGAAGGTGAAGAAGCGCCATTATCAGTGACCAAACTGGTTAGCGGCGCAGAATTGCTGATCCCAATGGCAGGCTTTATCGATAAAGATGCAGAGCTTGCTCGTTTAGATAAAGAGCTTGAAAAAGTAGAGAAAGATATCACCACTTTAGACAGTAAATTATCTAACGATGGTTTTGTTAGCCGAGCACCAGAAGCGGTTGTTGCTAAAGAGCGTGAACGCTTAGCGACATGCTTAAATGCAAAAGAGAAGCTAATCGCACAGAAAATCTCTATCGCCTCTTTATAAGCACTATCGCTTTAAAGGTACTGAGATTGATAATGAAAACCCGCGTTTATCGCGGGTTTTTACTTAATATTATTCAGCTAAAAAATAAAACCATTTTTTCACTTCATTTTTTTATTATTCCCAGTTCTATTCTCGCCAATGTGCCTTTTTCATTCCTTATTTTCGCTTAAATTTGCTCACTCACTAAAAATATAACGCTAAAAATAAACAGAATAAGTAAGCAAAGAAAAAGGGTTAACGGTTTACAAACCCACTTAATCAATTAAGATAGTTTTTGTAGCTATCCGTGCTACTTTCAATGAAGAAGTTCCTTTCCGGTGCTCTCTCAATAAATAATCAAAAAATATTCTACTAATAAGTGAAACGATGAGTGCAACTATGACTGCAATCCAAACTATAACCCCAAATATTGTTATCCGAGCTATTGAAGAAAAAGACAACGCAGGTATTGCACGCGTTATTCGTGAAGTCTCTGCTGAGCATGGCTTAACCGCCGATAAAGGCTTTGCGGTTGCCGATCCCATTTTAGATACCCTCTATGAAGTTTATCATCAGCCACGCAGTGCTTACTGGGTTGTTGAAATGGAGGGGGAAGTTGTTGGTGGTGGTGGTGTCGCGCCACTTGCTGGAGGTGATGGCAATACTTGTGAATTACAAAAGATGTACCTTTCATCCAAACTACGTGGCAAAGGTATTGCGAAAAAAATTGTTCTACAATCTCTTGAATTTGGTAAAGAGCAAGGCTTTAGCCGTTGCTATTTAGAAACCACAGACATCTTAAAAGCAGCTGTCGGTTTATATGAAAAACTCGGATTCGAATTTATTGATGAAGCATTAGGTAACACGGGACATAGTGACTGTGAGATCCGTATGGTGAAATCACTTTAAGCATTCTTGCTGTTCCCTACGTAATACAATAAATAAAATAAGCACTGTTTTACCCGCATTTTTATGCGGTTTTTATTAGCAAAAATAGTACCTATTAGCACAAATCCTATTTATCAAAATGATATAAATACGGTATATTTCCATGCTTATTTTCACAATTAATTTCTTA
>NZ_MIIZ01000267.1:0-251 GCF_001743005.1 Shigella sp. FC1967
AAAAGTACATTTGTAATGAGAGAAGTAAAAAGTACAAAACTTCATTACTGTTAATGTGGTTTTGTTGGGATAAGTTAACATTGTTTGTCAAGATTAAGTAGATTAATTATACTCATAAGAGTATATCCCTCTTGCTTGCACGTAAAGTTAGCAAAAGTACATTTGTAATGAGAGAAGTAAAAAGTACAAAACTTCATTACTGTTAATGTGGTTTTGTTGGGATAAGTTAACATTGTTTGTCAAGATTAAGT
>NZ_MIIZ01000268.1:0-251 GCF_001743005.1 Shigella sp. FC1967
AGATATAGGAAAGTGGCAATCATTAACCACATCACAATCATACCAGTGTAACCACCGCTCACACTGGCGTACTTCATCGATAAAGTACCGATAAACTTCCCACAGTGCATATGCTACACCTAATGCCACTTTTTTGACGGCTATGGCTAAAAAGATATAGGAAAGTGGCAATCATTAACCACATCACAATCATACCAGTGTAACCACCGCTCACACTGGCGTACTTCATCGATAAAGTACCGATAAACTTC
>NZ_MIIZ01000269.1:0-251 GCF_001743005.1 Shigella sp. FC1967
ATAATGTTTTTATTTTAACATGTTAGGGCAATATATCAATTGAGTAATCATGATGATTTACTGGCGGGAACCCTCAGAAAGCGGCACAGTGTCAGTAAAACTGGTCGTGCATCTGATCTTTACGACAAAGTATTGACGTAAGCTATTGACAAATGATCGCTCAAACTGCGTGATGCATTTGACTCCGCTGCGGCAAAACTTGAATGCGAAATTATTGAGATGGACGGAGAGCCTGACCATGTGCATCTGCT
>NZ_MIIZ01000270.1:0-250 GCF_001743005.1 Shigella sp. FC1967
CAGCCTCGCGTTTTTCCGCACTTGTTCGGACAAGACCGATTTGCCCTTCCCGCTGGCTCCCATTACGAGCGAGTGAGATTCTACTTTGTTATCAAAAAACATAATTCCGCCCCCAAAGAGGTGTTGCTATAAAACATGGTTTGAACATCTGGCGCTGTTATTGCGCCACCGATACTCTGGGCAACGCACTCTGTTCTGGCCGCTTTTCCCTTTGCCATTGGCAATGTCCTCTTCATTCTTCTCAGCCCCC
>NZ_MIIZ01000271.1:0-250 GCF_001743005.1 Shigella sp. FC1967
CAATCAATATCAATACGGTTTACACCACGCTCATAACGAAATAATTGTTGTTCACTAATATCAATCTCTTTTGCTAACTGAAATACAGTATAACCTTGATTCAAAGAAGCTACCAATATTAACACCTAGCACTTCAAGAACTCTAACTAAGCAATCAATATCAATACGGTTTACACCACGCTCATAACGAAATAATTGTTGTTCACTAATATCAATCTCTTTTGCTAACTGAAATACAGTATAACCTTGA
>NZ_MIIZ01000272.1:0-250 GCF_001743005.1 Shigella sp. FC1967
AGTCACCAGGACGGGGCCAATGGCTGGTGTAGAGATTTCGTCATGGGTCTGGGTATAGGCCTGCTTGTCCACATCGAGGAGCTCAACATTCCCTTCCCCTGGCTCATCCATGAACTCCATGCTCTGCGACACCTCAATGGTTGCGCCTTTCAAACGCCCAGTGAGACAAGCCGCAAACTTGAAAGCAAACTTCTTGCTGGATTTGCCCAGCGCCAGCTTCTTGATTGCGCCTTTAGAGACCACCAGCTTG
>NZ_MIIZ01000273.1:0-250 GCF_001743005.1 Shigella sp. FC1967
AAAGAAAGCGTAATAGCTCGACTGGTCGAGTCGCCGCGCGGAAGATGTAACGGGGCTAAACCATGCACCGAAGCTGCGGCAGCGACACTTATGTGTTGTTGGGTAGGGGAGCGTTCTGTAAGCCTGCGAAGGTGTACTGTGAGGTATGCTGGAGGTATCAGAAGTGCGAATGCTGACATAAGTAACGATAATGCGGGTGAAAAACCCGCACGCCGGAAGACCAAGGGTTCCTGTCCAACGTTAATCGGGG
>NZ_MIIZ01000274.1:0-249 GCF_001743005.1 Shigella sp. FC1967
ACTGTGATCCAAATAACGGGGAAAATCGCGTAAAACTTCACCTGAAGGCGTAGATTATGACACAGGCAAGGTACCTATGGTACAACAAGATAATATTCCACCATCGATACGGGTGTTCGCCTCTTTGATGACCATTCATTAGAAGTCGGTACTGTGATCCAAATAACGGGGAAAATCGCGTAAAACTTCACCTGAAGGCGTAGATTATGACACAGGCAAGGTACCTATGGTACAACAAGATAATATTCC
>NZ_MIIZ01000275.1:0-249 GCF_001743005.1 Shigella sp. FC1967
ATCAGCGAGCGTTGGCGTGATCTCCTTCAAGCTGAGCATCTTGCCTTAAAGGTGCTAGGCGTTGAAACAGAAATTTTTGATTTTAAAGGGCAACGTTTTTCTTGAAATACCGCGTTTTGACCGTGTAGGTGCTCTAGGTCGTGTCGGACTTTTTTTCTTTACAAGCATTAGAGGCGCAGTTTGTCGGGCGAGCAAGAGAGCCATGGCCTGTGTTAGTTGATGCGTTAATTGAGCAAAAACAGGTTCAGA
>NZ_MIIZ01000276.1:0-249 GCF_001743005.1 Shigella sp. FC1967
GCCACCTTCAAGTCACTGAATCAATGGGTAATAAAACCAGCAATAAAAGAGTTAAACCAGAAAAGCAATCTATCAGTAACAGTTGATACAGTAAAAAAAAGGCAGGAGTGTTTTTGCGCTACACTTTCACTTCAAAGAAGATCAACAAATAAAAATGATGTTAGAGGATTGATTATGGCTTTGGTATCAATCAGTGAAGCGGCAAGGCTGACAGGAAAAGCAAGAAGTACATTACACAAGTATATAAAA
>NZ_MIIZ01000277.1:0-9674 GCF_001743005.1 Shigella sp. FC1967
ATCAATCAATAGCTTATTTAAACACGGTATATATCAATTAAGGGTCATAGGAATTATTAATATAATGAATATGAAGTGCGACTTTACACGGACGATTTTATTTTCTTTTTGTTTTTTCTCTGCTTCGTTAATGGCAGCCCCTCAATTTACACCACCAGAAAAAGCCGTTGCGATTGATGTTAATGAGCAACAGCGTCAGCAAGAACGTGAACGGGCATTACAAGCACAAAATACGCCTAAGGTTGATACTCGCCTTTCTCGTTCTGATGTGAATTTACCCGACTATCCAAGTAATGAAAGTCCCTGCTTTGTGATGAACACATTTTCACTGGAAGGCAATGCTTCAGATGATTTTCAGTGGGCATTAAACGTCGCTGATGACGCTAAAGGGCGTTGCTTAGGTCGGCAAGGTATTTTACTCGTGATGAATAAAGTTCAAAATGCCCTTTTATCTAAAGGGTATGTGACAACTCGCGTCATGGCACAAGAGCAAGATCTCACTCAAGGCCATTTAACGCTAACGTTACAGCCAGGGCGTATTAATACCATTCGTTTTGAAGAAGGGGTTTCGTGGCGTGGCCGTTTGTGGAATGCCATTCCTGCCTCAAAGGGCGATGTTCTTAATTTACGTGATATTGAGCAAGGACTCGAAAACTTTAAGCGCGTCCCCAATGTGACGGCTGATATTCAAATTGTCCCCGGTAAAGAGGATGCCACCAGTGATCTCGTGGTCAGTTGGCAAGAAAAGCGACCTTTTCGTTTGAGTATAGGGTTAGATGACAGTGGTTCAAAAAGCACAGGACGTTATTTAGGATCTGCAACGCTCTCTGTTGATGCCCCTTTTGCCCAAAACGATCTGTTTTATGCCAATGTGGGTAAAGATTTTTTTGATAATGGGCCTTTTGGTAATCGCTCTTATACCTTTAACTATTTTATTCCTGTTGGTAATTGGGGCGTTGCCGCTAACTACAATCATTATACCTATCATCAAAACATTCCTAATGCGAATGAGATATTGCGCTACAGCGGGGAAAGCGACAATACCCAATTTACCGTATCCCGATTGCTATTTCGTAATCAGTTTCATAAAACCACACTCAATATGCGGGTCTATCGTAAGCATTCTACTAATGCGGTTAATGGGATTGATATTGACCAACAACACCGCCGTACCGCTGGGTGGGAAATTGGTTTTAATCAACGCAGTTACTTTGGTAATAGAACCTTAGATGCCAATATCAATTGGCGCCGTGGTACGGGGGCATTTGGAGCCATTCGCGCCCCCGAAGAAGACACTCACAGTGGTAGCGCAAGAACAGGGCTTTTATTAGGCGATATCAGTTTTAATCAGCCTTTTGCTTTAGGTGAACAGCCTTGGCGCTGGAATACGACACTACGTGGTCAATGGAGCCAACATGCCTTAACCCCACAAGACAGAATGACCATCGGTGGGCGCTATACCGTGCGCGGTTTTGATGGTGAACAGATGCTTTCTGGTGAAAAAGCCATTCTGTTACGTAATGACATTGCGTGGAATGTTTTTTCTAAAGGACAAGAACTCTATTTAGGCCTTGATTATGGGCGAGTTGAAGGACAAAACACCCGAAATCTTGTTGGTCACCAATTATCTGGCACGGCGTTAGGATTGCGCGGATCATTATGGTCACGGTTCAGTTATGACGTTTTTACGGGTATTCCCCTTTATAAACCAGAAGGATTTCATACTTCTGGGGCAACCGCAAGCTTTAGCCTTAACATCGAAATTTAGTCTTGATAGATGTGGTTATTCCCCATGGTTTAACCCGCCTTTTATTTTCTTGGATGGTCAGTTTTAAAGGTATTATCTATGAATAAGCATTGTTATCGTCTTATCTTCAGTCGTACTCATGGGGAATTACGTGTTGTCTCAGAATTAACGAAAAGCCACAGTAGTGAGGCGGGGCAAACACGAGGCTCTCAAAGGGCTCGTCTATGGGTTACCCTTCGGCGCGGTGCTTTATTACTCTGGTTAGCATTAGGCAGTCAGAGTGCATTGGCAGAAAGTATTGTTGCTGATAACAACGCGCCTCAACATCAACGCCCAGAAGTGATTAATACTCAAAATGGGCTACCTCAAGTCAATATTGTAGCGCCGAATGACGCAGGTATTTCCCATAATCAATATAAACAGTTCGATGTTGATCAACGCGGTGCGATTTTAAATAACTCAGCGGTCATGACTTCAACACAGACCGCAGGCATGATCCAAGGTAACGTCAATCTTGATCCGAACAAAGCGCCAGCTCGCGTTATTTTAAATGAAGTTAACAGTAATAACCCAAGCCAATTGAAAGGATTTATTGAAGTTGCTGGTGGCAAAGCCCAAGTGATTATCGCTAACCCGTCAGGCATTATCTGTAATGGTTGCGGCACGATTAATGCGGGTCGAATGACGTTAACAACGGGTAAACCACAACTTAATCATGATGGTAGTTTAGCGGGATATCGCGTTGAAAGTGGTGTTATTCATATTGAAGGTGGTGGGTTAAATGGAGATAGTCGCCATGATACACAATACGTTGATCTGCTCACCCAAGCGGTAAAAATCAATGCAGGCGTGTGGGCAAAAGAAAAAATTGAAGTTGTCGCAGGGCGTAATCACATCGATACACAAAACAAAGCCACAGCACTTGACCCAAAAGATAATGCTATTAAACCTGAATTTGCCATTGATATGGGACAAATAGGGGGAATGTACAGTGGTCAAATCCGTATGGTGGGGACGGAAGACGGCGTGGGGGTACGCAATCAAGGTGGTCATCTACAAGCCAATAAAACCTTAACAGTGACAAGCCAAGGGCAACTCGTTTGGCAGTCAACAAAAACGCAAGAAGCAGTGACACAAGCAGGTGGCGATATTAACCTGATTGCCAAAGAAGATCTTATTCATCAAGGTAAACTTCATAGTGGCGGTCAGTTACGTGTAGAAAGTCAAGACGGTGCGTTGAAACAATCAGGCACATTAGCCGCAACAAAAGACGTGACTTTAATTGCCCAAAAAGAGATCCAAACACAAGGAAATTTACTGGCGGGCAGTGATCTTAATAGCCAAATCATCCAAGACGCAAATCTCACCTTAAACAGCCAAAATAATATTCGCGCTCAAGGTAATTTACTGAATAAAAAAGTGATTAATATTACGGCAAAACAGGTCGATTTAAGCCAAAGCCAAATTGCTACTTCAACGTTAGCGATAAAAGCAACACAAGGTGATGCTCGTTTAGACAATACACGAGTTGATACCCATAAAGTTGATGTTATCGCAACGGAGGATATTTCTTCTCAACAAGCCAAAATAAAAGCCCAATCTTGGGATATCAGTGGCAATCATCTCTTTAACCAAAAAGGCATTTGGACGCAAACAGGAAAAAGTGAAAGTCGTTTTGCATTAAAAGGCCTATTTGATAATACGAAAGGCAGTGTTGAAGCTTATCAATTATCCCTTAATGGCCAAGACTTAAATAATACCGATGGGCGTTTAGTGACGTTAAATAACTCGCAACAATATTGGCAATTTCATCAATCGATAAATAATCAGCGTGGCGAGTTAGGGAATAATGGGAATTTACAGCTTGATACTCAACATCTTAATAATGAGTCAGGGAGTATTAAAAGCCCAACGCAATTAAAAATAACAGCAAAATCAGGGATTAATAATCAAAAAGGTCAGCTTCTTTCTGGTGAACAGCTTATTTTAAATACGGACAATTCTCTTAATAATCAATCAGGAAAAATAAACAGTAACCAAATTGACATTAAGACGTCTTTATTCAATAACACGCAAGGACAGCTAGTTGGTCAAGATACTTTAACGCTTTCTACCCAAAAGACATTAACCAATACTCAAGGTTTTATTGGTGCGGGTAAAGCATTAACGTTGTCTGCACAAGGTGGTTTAAATAATCAAGCAGGCATTGTGCAAAGCGAATCTCTATTTAAACTTGTTGCCAACCATATTGATAATCAAGAAGGACAATTACTTTCTGGTCATCAAATGAAGGTGAAAGCAGCTTCATTAATATCATCGAAAGGTAATATCAGTGCAAAAGAGATTGATCTTAATGCAAATACGGTCAGTAATGTTGCGGGAAAAATTATTGGTCAAGATAGGTTAACGCTCACAACGCATCAATTGCTCGATAATACACAAGGTACATTATTAACAAATAAAGCTTTGGTGCTTTTAAATAAAAATAACCTTATCAATGATAATGGTCTGATACAAAGTGGCGAAATTGCGAAGATTGATGCTCAAAATATTAGCAATAATCAAGGTAAGCTTCTTGCTGGTCAACAGATAACATTAACCACTCCAAAAAACCTCGATAACCCAAAAGGTGAAATCAGCGCCAAATCGTTAGCCGTCACCACCGATCAGTTAACAAACCAACAAGGTAAATTGATTGCCACTGACAATCTCGACCTTATTGCTCACCAATCGCTTAATAATACTCACGGTTTATTGGAAGCAGGGAAAACACTAAAGATAACCACCGCAGGACGTTGGAATAATCAAGAAGGGATCACCCAAGCAGGGCATCAAATTATTGCCAGTGCTGATACCATTGATAATACCCAAGGGCAGTTACAATCAGGGGATAAACTTACCTTCAAGACGACTCATGATGTCATCAATACATTAGGTAAAATAACCGCACAACACCTTTTACAGTGGCAAGGTCACGATAATAGCCAATTTAATAATAATAACGGGTTACTGCGAAGTAATGGTACGCTAACGTTAGAAGGCGGGGCACTGAGCAATCAACAGCAAGGCAATATCTTTAGCCAAAAGGCGCTACAGTTAGTGCTAAAAGGTGATTTACTTAATCAACATGGCAAAATCACGAGTAATGAAAATAGTGTGATTAAAGCGAATAATCTTATCAATACACAAGGTGAGATAAATTCCCTTAATACACTCAATATTGATTTATTGGAGCAACTGGATAATCGTCAAGGTCGTCTGTTCAGTCAATCGTCACAACGCTTACACGCTACCGATATTCTCAACATCAAAGGATGGATGGGCAGTTTAGGCGAGTGGTCTGCAAAAGCATCAGCCTTTAATAACCAAACGGGACAAATACAGAGCCAAAAAGAGGCCTCTTTAGTTGCTAATACCTTTGATAATACAAATGGATTGCTTCAATCTAGCGATAGCGCTCAATTACGTATTGCTAAGAGTATAAACAATACCCAAGGTAAAATTAGTGCACAGAATACAGTTGATGCACAAGGTACACAGCCTAACGGTGCTATTGAAACGGTTAACAATATTGCTGGTCAATGGTTAGCAGGCAACAGACTCAATTTACATGTACTCAATCTCGACAATTCACTGCATGGCTTGTTATATAGTCAACAGCATACACAGTTAGCGGTGGATAATGCCCTGAATAATCGACAAGGAAAAATTCAAAGCGGTGATAATCTCACCTTAACCGCCAAAACGCTATACAACCAATCAGGTTCAATTGATGGTCAGCAAGGGATAACGCTGACGCTAGCGGATTTACTCGATAACTCACAGGGTAAAATAAGAAGTAATCAACACCAATCCATTTATGGCTCTAGAATTCAAAACCATCAAGGCCATATCAGTAGCCAAGGCACACTTACCGTCAATGCCACACAGCTTGATAATGACCAAGGTCTGTTGATTAGCCAACAAAACAGTGGCTACCATCTTGAACGTGTGAATAATCAGAACGGTAAAATACACAGCGGTCAAGGGTTAACCCTCACCGCAGATACGCTCCAAAATCAGCAAGGTCAGCTGGTTTCAACACAATCACTGACTATCAATACAGCGCAATTAGATAATCACAATCACGGTGTTTTAAATAGCCAAGCGGCATTAAATCTCATCACGACTAACCTTAATAACCGTGATAACGGTTTAATTTGGGGAACGATGCAAAATACGATTTCAGCAAAAAATATCGATAATACCCAAGGCCGTTTACAGAGCTATGGCGCATTGACCTTAGATAATCTGACGTCACTAGATAACCCAAAAGGGCATATTTTAGCTAATGGGGCGATTGCGATAAATGCGAAAGACGTCCCTATTGCCTCAACCTTAATATTATTGAATCAGCGTGGCGTTATTCAAAGTAGTGATAAGCTTACGTTGAATACTCAGACGTTAGATAATCAAGGTGGTACCTTACAAAGCCAAAATGCATTAGCGCTGACAGCAAACCAAGATTATACCCAACGTGATGGTGATATCCTCAGTAGTAATCAATCCGTTTCCCTTTCTATTTCTGGCGTATTTACGAATTTAGCTGACTGGTTATTACCCGCTTCACTGACGATAAAAAGCCAAGATGTGATCAACTCAGGCTCGTTAGTCAGCCGAGCACTAAATCTCAACACAGGGTTACTGAAAAACCGCGGACGTCTTGAGTCTGATGATTTTACGTTTAACCTTACAACGCTAGATAATACCGCCGCTATTATGGGCGATAATGCAGTTATTCACGCCCAATTAATCGACAACAATAGTAAAAATGCCGTTATTGCGATGACGCAATCGCTCGATTTAACCGCGAGCAATAACTGATAAATCATAACAGCGCATTGATTTACAGTGGTGATACGTTATCGCTTACCAGCCCAGAGATTGAAAATAAAGCCAGCTTTATTGAAGCCGAAGGTGATATGGTAATCAAAGCTGACCAACTCCGTAATTTACGTGAAGGACTGGAGATAGAGCGAGAAGCGGAAAAAAAGGATTATCGTTGGCATCGTTACCATTATTTCTGGCGTTCTTATAATTCAAAAGTTATTACAGATCCCACACCTTTTGCGCCTACAACCCAAAAGTTAACGTTTAATGATGATAATGCTGTTCTTAATAATAAATATGGAACATTAACAGCAATAGATGCCTCAGGTAAAAGAGCTCAGGTTCTTGTTAATAATGAAAATGACAACACACCGATAAGCTTGTGGGTGCATTACGAATCACTGATCCCAAATAGTGACGACACCTATAATATGACTTTTTATCAGACAACAGGATTTGAACAGATAAATGGCGTTCCTACACCGTATCATAATACGGTATGGAGAGAATTCTCAGGCGAACCTCGTATTGAACAATGGGATCCAAATATACATGTAAGTAGCTATGATCTAAAACTTATTCGTGATTATAGTAATTTCCGTGAACGCACAGTATCAGGCACAGCAACACGAGATAAATTAATTTCTGAAGGTATTGGCGCTCGTATTCTCTCGGGTGGCAATATGAACCTTAATATTTCAGGGCTATTGCTTAATGATGCCGGTGTGATCACCTCGATGGGAAATCAATCCATTGATGGAAAAGCTAAAATAGAGAATAACGCCTATTCTGTTAATGAACGCCGCCAAGAGTATATTGTCGATCACTACGATAAGGATACCAAGCACTGGTACCCAAGCTTTAATCATGATGAGACTACAGCATTAGCTACCATTGATAGCATCATTTCAGGCAATGGTAATGTCACAATTAAAGGGGCATCAATCACTAATACTACGGTGAATGCCGCGCAAATTAACACGCTTGAAGCTGCATTAAAAGCCGTTGAAGCAGAGCGCGCAGAATTCGAGCGTAATCCGCTGGGATTTAATATTGATGGCGTGGATAAGCAAACCCTCACTACCGAAATAAAAACCAGTGATAAAACAGACTTAACCCATACGGATGTGACCTCGCCTTTAACGCGTCCACTTTTACCGTCTGAAATCGCGCTGACTGAAAAACAACATTTAGGCAATGTGATCACCGATCTTCCTGACAATGCTCTCTTCCGACAAAATATCGCCCCCGATAATCCATTCTTAATTGTGACGGACGAACGTTTTACCAGCCGTAATAAATTTATTAGCAGTGATTATTTACTGAGTCGGGTGGGCTACGATCCAGCGCAAGTGCATAAACGATTAGGGGATGGCTATTACGAACAACGTCTTGTGCGTGAACAAGTCTTAAAATTGACGGGGCGCCCTTCGCTGTATGAAGGTGACGCCATGGCACAATATCAACATTTGATGAATAATGGTGCGAAAGTCGCGAGCAATTTTCAGTTACGTCCTGGCGTGGCCTTAACGCCTGAACAAATTGCGGCATTGCAGCAAGATATTGTGTGGTTAGTCAGTGAAACAGTCGATACCGCCCAAGGCCTTCAAACGGTATTGGTACCCAAAGTTTATTTAGCCAATAAAACGTTAGATTTATTAAGTCGTGGCGCACTCGTTAGCGGTAATAATTTACATCTTTCCGCCGAAAGCATTGATAATGCAGGGCAACTATTGGCGAATAAAGGGCTAGAGATTGAGGCCAACCAATTCACACATCAAGGCGGGGATATTCATGCACAAAATATCACAGTTCAAGCCGATAGCATTAATTTAAGCACCAACCTGCAAGATGCCTTGCGTCAAGCCACAATGAGTGGGACAGATATCACCTTAAAAGGGCATGATATTCAACTGCAAGGGACAAAACTGGATGCCTTAAAAGACATTAATCTAAATGCCCGTGATAATCTCACTATCACTACAGCAAAAAGTGCGCATTCGGGTGAATTTGATGTGATATCGGGTTCAATGGGAAGTCGGACTGAAAGTTTTATAGAGGAGCCGGGTGAACATCGTCTTGCGCATATTAGCGGTGAATGGCAACGAGCACAAGGAAGCGAGCTGAACGTCGGCGGTAACCTCAATCTCACCGCGGGGAAAGATGTCACACTGCAAGGCAGTCAAGTCAAAGCAGGTGAACAGCTTACTGTAAATGCAGGTGAAAACCTCAATATCCTTGCTGACAGTACCACAACCAAAAGCCACCTTGATGCCAATAGTAAAAGCACCTCTGTGAGCAATACCCGTGAAGAAGCGCGTTTGCAATTAAGTACACTCAGTGGCGATAAAGGCGTCAGCCTAAATGTGGGGCACACCTTGACAGCACAAGGTGCTCAAGTAGATAGCACCGAAGGTAAAACCACCGTTCGTGCTCAAGATGTAGAGATCCACTCCGTCACACAACAGATTGAAGACAGTGACTATCAGCATTCAGGCGGAGGACGTAAAAGTTACAGTCGTCTTGTGGATACCGCCCAAGAAATCGTGGTTGGAAGCACCTTTAGCGGACAGCAAGGTGTTGCGATTACCGCCCGTGAGGGTGATATCAATTTAACAGGTAGCACTTTACACAGTGAAAAAGGGGCTATTGATTTAAGCACCACACAAAATATTAATCTCAATACCGCGACAGAAACCCATACGGAGTTTTTAGAAGAACATTCAAAGAGTAAAGGATTTTTAAATTCTAGCCAGACTCATACTCTCCAAAATGATCGTGTTACACGAGAACAAGGCAGTATGCTCAGTGGTGAGCAAGTCAATATTCAAGCGGGTAACGATATTCAAGTTACAGGCTCTTCGGTGGTCGCAGAAAACGATGTCAGCTTAACCGCGGGTAACAATGTCGATATCACCGCTGCGACGAGACCGACTCGCATTATCTCCTCGAAGAGAAGAAAAAAAGCGGTCTAATGAGTAGCGGTGGCATTGGCTTTAATGTCGGTAAACAATCCTCCCGCCATGAAGTGGATGAAAAAGGCATCACCCAAAGCCAA
>NZ_MIIZ01000278.1:0-249 GCF_001743005.1 Shigella sp. FC1967
TTTTCACGAGACACCATCTTCACATCGGCAGACAACGAATCTATCCCGATCTCACGGGTGTTTTTTGTCTGTGAGAACGTGCTTGATGGTTTCTTGGCGACCGCGCTTCTCTTCTTTCTTGGGTTCACCAGAGAACATTGTCACGACCGCAAAAAGAACGAAGACGCCGCCAGCGATAGACACCCAACGCTTCTTGTTGGGGTCTAACTGTGTCCAAAATCGCTTAATCATTGGGCACCTCCCAGCAGC
>NZ_MIIZ01000279.1:0-249 GCF_001743005.1 Shigella sp. FC1967
CTTTATAACGTGTCGCAACTTTAGGTGATAAGTGAGAGCCTGATAGCTGTTTTAAAATGGTGTATTCTTTTTTTCCATGTACATAAAGCAATTTTTTTTTCATCGCCATAATAGCGAGCGACCCAGTCAATACGTTCACACTGCACACGAAAAAACACCACCGCCAGATCCTTCTAATGCAGTGATTTTCCATTGACTTAATGCCGTTGCAGGGAAAAGTGCTTGCAAGGCATTAAGCAAACTCGAGTA
>NZ_MIIZ01000280.1:0-249 GCF_001743005.1 Shigella sp. FC1967
ACGTCGTTGGCTCTCATAAACCCCAGGTGGTGTTGTGTTGCTCATTTCATTGAAGAGTTTGTCCATTTGTGATTGGAGGCCGTTAGCGGCTATCGCCCCTGTCGGTGCCATGACGAGACTGGCCGCCACACTCAGGGCAAGCAGGCTCCTTTTTTAATATCTTGTGCGTGACCATCTTAGTTCTCCTGTAATTTGTCCCGGATGTACTTCATGAGTTGTTCCGGTGGCACAAAGTTGTCTTTATCACCG
>NZ_MIIZ01000281.1:0-249 GCF_001743005.1 Shigella sp. FC1967
GCCGTAAAGCCCGAATACAGCTTGCAGGTGTACACGAACGGGTAGCCAATGCCCGTGCTGATTTTCAACACAAACTCTCTCGTGCAATTGTTGACGAAACCAAGCGGTAATTGTCGAGACACTGAAATCGGCGAATATGATGAAAAACCACTGTCTGGCTCGCGCTATCGGAGATGCAGGCTGGCATGGTTTTATCACAAAGCTGGAATATAAAGCCGTAGAAAAAGGCGTCCATCTGGTAAAACTGGA
>NZ_MIIZ01000282.1:0-249 GCF_001743005.1 Shigella sp. FC1967
AAAGAAAGCGTAATAGCTCGACTGGTCGAGTCGCCGCGCGGAAGATGTAACGGGGCTAAACCATGCACCGAAGCTGCGGCAGCGACACTATGTGTTGTTGGGTAGGGGAGCGTTCTGTAAGCCTGCGAAGGTGTACTGTGAGGTATGCTGGAGGTATCAGAAGTGCGAATGCTGACATAAGTAACGATAATGCGGGTGAAAAACCCGCACGCCGGAAGACCAAGGGTTCCTGTCCAACGTTAATCGGGG
>NZ_MIIZ01000283.1:0-249 GCF_001743005.1 Shigella sp. FC1967
TATTGAGATGGACGGAGAGCCTGACCATGTGCATCTGCTGGTTGCTTACCCGCCAAAACTGGCAGTCAGTGTGATGGTCAACAATCTGAAATCAGTATCGTCGCGCCTGCTGCGCCAGCAAAACACACATTTACGGACGCAAAGTAAAACGGGGCTTTTGTGGTCAAGGTCGTACTTTGTCTGTAGCACCGGAGGGGCAACGATTGAAACACTCAGAGCCTACGTTCAGAGCCAGTCAACGCCTGATTG
>NZ_MIIZ01000284.1:0-248 GCF_001743005.1 Shigella sp. FC1967
ACTGAAGGCCAGCTTCACGGGCAGCATCTGCCAGTGCCTGGACTCGACCATGATATTGGAAACCGGAACGGTCAAATGATACTACTTTGATACCTTTTTCCAGAGCGCGTTCAGCAACAATTTTACCAACTACCGCTGCTGCTTCTTTGTTTCCAGTGTTTTTCAGTTGCTCAATGATAGCTTTTTCTGTAGTAGAAGCGGCCACCAAAGTTTCAGAACCGTTTGGTGCAATAACCTGCGCATAAATA
>NZ_MIIZ01000285.1:0-248 GCF_001743005.1 Shigella sp. FC1967
ACTAAAGAGCACACCCGCAAACGGCAACGAGCGATAACCTGATAATAGTGGAGCCAAGTTATTGGCGAGTTTTTCACATCCTTCATACTGCAAAAAGCGGGCTAAAGCCAGTAAATAGGTCTGTGTTTGATTATGTAAGACTGCTTGTGTACCTTGTTCCACTAATGCAGGTAAAAGCGTTTTTAAGTCATTGGAAAGCGTTTCAGCCGTCGCCTTGAAAGGAGCTGAATAAAGCACGGTGGGCGTTT
>NZ_MIIZ01000286.1:0-248 GCF_001743005.1 Shigella sp. FC1967
AAGATCTTTTCTGGTAAAACAAAATTGCGTAGTTGCAAGAGAGCGATAGGACCTTCACCCATTTCAGTTCTTAAGGTGTAATTTAGTGATTGTCCGTTTAAGGTTTTCCAACTAACAGAATAACTGCTGGTACTCCCTGCATAAGGTGTAATTTGGGCATCTTCCAGTAAACGAATAATGCCCCAGACGCCACGATAATCACCATAAATACGCGTGCCTGTGTTTGTGGTTATCCAGCTCAGTGATGC
>NZ_MIIZ01000287.1:0-247 GCF_001743005.1 Shigella sp. FC1967
ATAAACCGCTTCTATATAAATAAGAAGACAGATAACAATTAATGGGAGCCAACGCACTTGGTTCTCCTTTTTTATAAAAAAAGATTCATATTATTAATAAGAAACAGTGTTGTAAGAACGCCAATAGAAAGAGGCTACATTGACGAAAATAAACCGCTTCTATATAAATAAGAAGACAGATAACAATTAATGGGAGCCAACGCACTTGGTTCTCCTTTTTTATAAAAAAAGATTCATATTATTAATA
>NZ_MIIZ01000288.1:0-9600 GCF_001743005.1 Shigella sp. FC1967
CCTGAAGTCTATTTTAACAACTCAGAATATAAAATAGAATAATCATAATAAGCAATAATTTTAATAAATAAACCTGTCTCTCTTAAAGAGAGACAGGGCTATTATTTAAAGTAAATACAATAATAATATTTTCTAGTTTGTGACTTTATATAAAGCAACGTGAGCCTATTTAAATAAAAATAAAGAATAGGTTTATTATGAAATTTACAAGGAAAATACTTAGCACTCTTATTTTATTTTCGGGTGCTAATCATCTTGCCATTGCATCTGAAACAGATAAAGCGATTCAATTTAGTAGCTTAAAAGTTTCATCAGCACAAAAAGAAACACCCGAACAAAAAGCATTGGGAAAGCCTGGTGCTTATAGCGCTATTGGTGAAATTAATAATCTTGAATCTGTTGAACAAACATTACGTTCAACACCTGGCACATATACTCAAATGGATGTGAGTCAACCGGGTATTAGTGTTAATATTCGCGGGCTTAGTGGTTTTGGTCGCGTGAATATGATGGTGGACGGTGTCACACAAACGATGTATAGCACATCACCTAGCCAATATGCGCATGGTGCACAACCCTACAACCAATTTAATAGTATGATCGATCCGAATTTTATTATTCAAATTGATATTTCTCGTGGTCAACAAGATGGTGAAAATAGTATTAATGCGCTGGCAGGAAGTGCTAATTTTAAAACTATTGGTGTAGAAGATATTTTATTTCAAGGACACTCTTGGGGAATTAGAAGTAAAGCGGCTGGTGGCACAAATGGATTAGGTTATAACGGCATGGTTGCTTTTGCAGGGCAACGTTCATTATTTAATGATGACGGTAGCATTGGTGCAATGCTTGCCTTAAGTGGGCACAAAATAGAATCTTCCTATAAAAATGGTGCTGGTTTTAATAGCGAAGAATTCTCGACAAGCAAAGAATTCAATCAACGACCGCATTCAGAACTGACTAAAATTAAGATTAAACCCAACGATTCTCATGAATTAGAATTAAGTGGTCGTTTTTATCACAATGATTTTAATCGACGAAAAATTGAGGCAAAAGATTATTATGCGAAATATCGCTATACACCGCTAAACGATCTATTTGATAGTGAAATTCTGCTTAGCCATAGTCAGGCATCACAAAAATTTGCAGGTGATTCTCTCGTTAGTTTACGTGAAGCAAATGCAAAAAATATATCTGATTCACTAGTCGCAAAAAATACCAGTCGCTTTAACTACGGCGAATTAGATATGGCATTAACACTCGGTTCTAAATTAATGTCAACGGAATACAAGCGCAGTGTTATTGCACCTTCTACTGATCTGTGGCAATCACAAAACATGGTTGAATATAATACGTTTGCACCTCAAGGAAAAAATGATTTAACCAGCTTCTTTTCACAAATGAAATTTGAATATGATATTTATACGCTCGATCTTAATTTAAATTATGTCGATTATCATATCAAAGGGCGAAAACCTGCTTGTGATCCACGAGCCGCATGCTTCCCTGAAGGGGAAATGAACCTCAATCGCCATGATAGAAATTGGGATCCTGGTATGTTGTTTTCTGCCGAAATTATTCCTGAATTTCAGCCTTTTGTAAGCTATGCACACACCATGAGAGCACCAACATCACAAGAGATTTTTTTTGCTAATGAGGGTGGTGCTTCAATGAACCCATTTTTAAAAAAGTGAAAAAGCCGATACGGTGCAAATTGGTTTTAATAGTTATCGTCCAGATTTAATTTTTGAAGGTGATAGCTTACGATTTAAAGGATTGTGGTATCACACAAAAAATTAAAGACTACATTTCCAGTGATTCTTATTTTGTATGTAAAGGTGGAGTGCGTTGTAAAAATGACGGTTCTTTAACTGGCGAGGATTACGCGGGGATAGAATATGATGGGAATATTTTTCTGTATACCAATAGCCTAGAGCCAGTGACTTTACGTGGTTATGAGCTACAAGCGAATTATGACGCAGGAGTGTTTTACACTCACTTATCATACAGTGACCAACGAACTTCACAGCCGACGTCGATTGCCAGTACAGATTTTGGACAAACACCCGCCTCTGAGCTTCCTAAATATTACGCCACCATCGATACGGGTGTTCGCTTCTTTGATGACCATTCATTAGAAGTCGGTACTGTGATCCAAATAACGGGGAAATCGCGTAAAACTTCACCTGAAGGCGTAGATTATGACACAGGCAAGGTACCTATGGTACAACAAGATAATATTCCGACAGTTATTGATCTTTATAGTAATTACAAAATTAATAAGAATATTTCTTTGAAGTTTGCGGTGCATAATTTAATGAATAAAAACTATTCTAATGCACTTGATAGAAGTAATTCAGCGCCAATTATGCAAGATCCGGGTGCAAACACACAAACTGCCCGTGGCAGAAGTTACCTTTTTGCAGGAGAAGTCCGTTTTTAAAATAACGTAATAATGATATTAAGACATAATAAAAAAACGGCATCAAAGGAAAATGGGTGCCGTTTTCTATATCACAATTCACTAAACAACAAGAATTAAGTTAATCATCACTTTTAGGTGTTGTTTTACGTTTAGCTCTTATTTTTTGTGTTTTAACCACTTCACTGGTGATCCAACCATCTTCAACGCGTGTTTTCAACGGATCGCCCACTTTCACTTGTTTGGTCTTTTTCAGCACTTCGCCAGACGCTGTTTCACTAATACTGTAACCGCGAGATAGTGTTGCGAGAGGACTCACACTTTCTAAACGAGAACAGCTAATAGCAAACTGTTCACGTTGACGTGATAACCGTAGTGAAATACTTTCTCTCATACGGTAAATCAACTGTTGTTGTTGGCGAAGTAATGCTTGGATTTGTGAACTAGGCTCTTGGTAATTAAGGCGTTTTTGTAGTTGTAGTTGTTGATGTTGCTTGGTTTGCAATAGCTGCTGAAAACTAGTCACTAAACGCTGTTGTGTGGAAGCTAATACATTTTGCTGACGCGCAAGACGTAAATGAGGATGCTGTTGCTGTAAACGATGATGAAGCTGTGTTATTGCGCGTAATTTTTTCGCTAAATAGTAATCCATAGCCATTTCAAGGCGTTGTTGCTGTGACTGCAATTGGCGCAATAGCTCAAGTTTGTTACGACTAATAAGTTCTGCCGCAGCAGAAGGGGTTGGTGCTCTAAGGTCGGCAATAAAATCAGCAATGGTCACATCGGTTTCATGACCAACTGCACTCACAATCGGAATTTTACTGGCAAAAATAGCACGAGCAACGCGTTCATCATTAAATGCCCAGAGATCTTCTAACGAACCGCCACCTCGACCAACAATTAAAACATCACACTCTTTACGGCGGTTAGCAAGTTCGATGGCATGAACAATCTGCATAGGCGCTTCAGCACCTTGAACCGCAGTTGGGTAGATAAGTACGGGCAAAGAAGGATCACGACGACGAAGAATATTTAAGATGTCGTGTAGTGCAGCTCCTGTTGATGAAGTGATTACACCAATCTGTTTTGCGGGTGATGGCAGCGGTTTTTTATAAATAGCATCAAATAACCCTTCTGCACTAAGTTTTTGTTTTAATAGCTCAAATTGTTGTTGTAAGAGTCCGTCACCAGCAGGTTGCATACTTTCAACAATTAATTGGTAATCGCCTCGTGGTTCATACAATGTAATTGTTGCCCTCACTAAGACTTGCTGGCCGTGTTGAGGACGAAAAGTGACTTTACTATTTTGCCCACGAAACATCGCCGCTCTAATTTGGGCGTGAGTATCCTTTAACGTAAAATACCAGTGACCAGAAGAGGGTTGAGTGAAATTAGAAATTTCAGCACTGATCCAAATGCGACCCATTTCCATTTCTAATAACTGGCGAACGGTCTTATTTAGACGGCTAACAGTAAAAATATTATTGTTTATCGGTAGTGTCATGTGAGCCAGATCAAATTTTAAAACAAAGACTTAATTGATTGATACTACCTAAGTTAGTGGCAGGATCAATAAAAATTTTGAAAAAAAGCTAGAAGCAACCGATTACGGTGTGTATAATTCCGCGGCAATATTTTCTATTTCCTAAAAGCCGCCTTGGTGAGATATTGCTATGTTACGAATTAAAAAAGAAGCACTTACATTTGATGATGTTTTGTTAGTTCCTGCACACTCCACAGTTCTTCCTAATACCGCCGACTTGTCTACACAACTGACTGAAACAATCCGCCTAAATGTTCCTATGCTTTCTGCTGCAATGGATACTGTAACTGAGGCACCTTTAGCTATCGCATTAGCTCAAGAAGGTGGGATCGGTTTTATCCACAAAAACATGTCTATCGAACGCCAAGCTGAAGAAGTCCGTCGTGTGAAAAAACATGAAAGTGGTGTTGTCACTGATCCTATTACCGTAACACCAGAAACTTCTTTACGTGAAGTTCAAGCAATGACTGAACGCAATGGCTTTGCGGGTTACCCAGTTGTGACTAATGATAACGAATTAGTGGGTATTATTACGGGTCGTGATGTTCGTTTTGTTACTGATTTAGATCAACCAGTTACTGCGGTAATGACACCCAAAGAGCGCTTAGTGACTGTACAAGAAGGTGAAGCTCGAGATGTTGTCATGCAAAAAATGCATGAAAAACGCGTAGAGAAAGCCTTAGTGGTAGATAACAACTTTCACTTGAAAGGGATGATCACTGTAAAAGATTTCAAAAAGGCAGAGCGTAAACCAAATGCATGTAAAGACGAACACGGTCGCTTACGTGTAGGTGCTGCTGTTGGTGCTGGTGCCGGTAACGAAGAACGTGTTGCAGCATTAGTTGCTGCTGGCGTCGACATTTTACTTATTGACTCTTCTCACGGTCACTCTGAAGGCGTATTACAGCGCATTCGTGATACTCGTGCATTATATCCAAATCTCCCTATTATTGGTGGCAATGTTGCAACCGCAGAAGGGGCTTTAGCATTGGCAGATGCAGGTGTAAGTGCGGTTAAAGTTGGTATTGGTCCTGGTTCAATTTGTACAACACGTATCGTAACAGGGGTTGGTGTACCGCAAATTACCGCTATTGCGGATGCAGTTGAAGCATTAAAAGATCGCAATATTCCTGTTATTGCGGATGGTGGTATTCGTTTCTCTGGTGATATCGCAAAAGCATTAGCAGCAGGTGCAGCTTGTGTTATGGTTGGTTCAATGTTTGCAGGTACTGAAGAATCTCCAGGCGAAATCGAACTTTTCCAAGGCCGTTCTTATAAATCTTATCGTGGTATGGGTTCATTAGGTGCAATGTCTAAAGGTTCATCAGATCGTTACTTCCAAACTGATAATGCGGCAGACAAATTAGTACCAGAAGGTATCGAAGGTCGTGTTGCTTATAAAGGTTTATTGAAAACGATTGTTCACCAACAAATGGGTGGTTTACGTTCATGCATGGGCTTAACAGGCTGCGCAACAATTAAAGAGTTGAATACTAAAGCTGAATTTGTCCGTATCAGTGGTGCTGGTATTCAAGAAAGCCATGTTCATGATGTGACTATCACGAAAGAATCACCTAACTATCGCTTAGGTATGTAATTTATTCCGAGAAAGGCTTGTTTTGATGCTAGATTAGCAAGCCTTTCAACTTTATGACTTTATCTGTTTTGGAATTCACCACAAATGACAGCAAATATCCATAATCATCGCATTCTTATCCTTGATTTCGGTTCACAGTATACGCAGCTTATTGCTCGCCGTATCCGTGAAATCGGCGTTTATTGTGAACTCTGGGCATGGGATGTTACAGAAGAACAAATTCGTGAATTTAATCCTAATGGTATTATTCTGTCTGGTGGTCCTGAAAGTACGACTGAAGATAACAGCCCTCGTGCACCAGAATATGTATTTAATGCAGGTGTTCCTGTATTAGGCATTTGTTATGGCATGCAAACGATGTCGATGCAATTAGGTGGCGACGTCGAAGTTTCTGGTGAGCGTGAATTTGGTTATTCACAAGTTGAAATTCGTGAAACTTGCGCACTATTCAATGATATTCAAGACTCAGTTAGCGAAGATGGCAAACCATTATTAGATGTATGGATGAGCCACGGTGACAAAGTAACGGCTATTCCATCAGACTTTGTCACAGTAGCTAGCACTGAAACTTGCCCATTTGCAATTATGGCGAATGAAAAGAAACATTTTTATGGTGTTCAATTCCATCCAGAAGTTACACACACACATCAAGGTTTAGCGATTTTAAAACGTTTCGTTTTAGATATCTGTGGTTGTGATGCCTTGTGGACTTCTGCCGCAATTATTGAAGACACGGTTGCTCGTTTAAAAGAACAAATTGGTGATGATCACGTTATTTTAGCGTTATCAGGCGGTGTTGACTCTTCAGTGACCGCATTACTGTTAAACCGTGCAATTGGTAAGCGTTTAACATGTGTGTTTGTTGATAACGGCTTATTGCGCCTGAATGAAGCAGAACAAGTCATGGAAATGTTTAAAGGTAAATTTGACCTAAATATTATCCATGTTGAAGCGGAAGATCGCTTCTTAACTGCGTTGAAGGGTGAAAACGATCCAGAGAAAAAACGTAAAATCATTGGTCATACATTCATTGAAATTTTTGATGAAGAAGCTATTAAACAGCCGCAAGTTAAATGGTTAGCTCAAGGGACTATTTATCCTGATGTGATTGAATCAGCAGCATCAGCAACAGGTAAAGCCCATGTGATTAAATCACACCATAACGTAGGTGGTTTACCAGAAGATATGAAGCTGGGCTTAGTTGAGCCATTAAAAGAACTGTTTAAAGATGAAGTGCGTAAGATTGGGTTAGAGTTAGGCTTACCATACGATATGCTTTATCGTCACCCATTCCCAGGGCCTGGTTTAGGGGTTCGTGTATTAGGTGAGATCAAGAAAGAGTACTGTGATTTATTGCGTCGTGCTGATGCTATCTTTATTGAAGAATTGCATAAAGCAGACCTATATAACAAAGTAAGCCAAGCATTTACCGTGTTCTTACCAGTACGTTCAGTGGGTGTTATGGGCGACGGTCGTAAATATGATTGGGTTGTTTCATTACGTGCCGTTGAAACCGTGGACTTTATGACCGCACATTGGGCTCATTTACCTTATGATTTCTTAGGCCGTGTTTCTAACCGCATTATCAATGAGGTGGGAGGTATCTCTCGTGTTGTTTATGATATCAGCGGTAAGCCACCAGCAACCATTGAGTGGGAATAAAATACCGTTTATCAGCAATAGTTGATAAAGGTTAAAAAACTAATAGCCATCAGTAAGTTACTGATGGCTTTTTTGTTTTCTATGGTTGGTAATGGTTGACAAGAACCGAAAAAAATGACGGTATATGTGACGGTATCAAAAAATAAATTATAAAATTAAGACACTGATACCGTCATAAATTTGCTGTCATTTGACGGTATCAGCATTGAGGTTATAGCATGCTGACCGATACAAAACTAAGAAGTTTAAAGCCACAAGACAAGCTTTATAAAGTGTCTGATCGAGATGGTTTATACGTTGCAGTGACAAAAAAGTGGTGTTATTTCATTTAGATATGATTATCGTTTTAATGGAAGGAGAGAAACGGTTACTTTTGGTCGATACAGTGCTGACGGTATCACGCTTGCAGAAGCAAGAGCCGAATTAATTGAAGCCAAAAGGCTACTAAACGTAGGTATATCGCCAGCTTCAAAGAAACGTGACGGTATTGAGAGTAAAAAAATAGGGACGGTATTCAAAGACTATACCGTCAATTTCCTTCGTGATGCTCAATATGCCGACTCTACAAGGGCCATGAAAGAAGCGATTATTGAAAAAGAAATCTATCCTGTATTCGGCAAGCTTCAACTAGAAGAGATCACCACACCACGGCTTAGAGCATTGTGTGAAAAGATAAAAGATAGGGGAGCAAAAGCGACCGCATTACAAGTACGTGAGATTGTTGGATCCGTTTTTACTTATGCCATAGATAGAGGTTATGAAATTAGTAACCCAGCAGATGCAATAAAGGCATCTTCGATAGGGACTTTTCAAGCGCGCGAAAGGGCAATGTCACCGAAAGAAATCGGTATCTTATTTCGTGAATTAGAAAACTATAGTTGTTATCCAACCTTAAAATTGGCCGTTAAGTTTGTCTTGCTGACATTAGTCAGAAAGTCTGAGTTTATTCACGCTACATGGGATGAAATAGACTTTAAAAATAGACAATGGGTGATCCCTAAAGGGCGAATGAAGGGGAGAAAAGAGCATGTTATTTATCTCTCTGACCAAGCAATGGATATCCTAACTGGTATGAAAGTTTGTGCGATGGGAAGCGATTACTTAATGCCTGGTCGATATGATATTAAAAAGCCACTTTCTAATGCTGCATTGAATAACGTGATTGATGGCACCGTAAAACGTATCAATGAGAAAGGTATTGAGTTCGAACCGGTTACTGTTCACGATTTACGACGCACAGCAAGCACGCTGTTGCACGAAGCAGGTTATAACTCAGATTGGATAGAGAAATGTTTAGCACACGTTCAAAATGGCGTTAGAGCCGTTTACAACAAAGCTGAATATGCTGAACAGCGTAGGAAGATGTTACAAGAGTGGGCTGATATGGTGGATGAATGGATAAAAGAGAAAGATTAACGCTTTGTCATTCTTCGCCAAGTGTTTTATAAGCAAGTAGTGACGATAGGTAAAGCACACCGACAACAGGCCAGATTGTGGAGTAAAACAGTCTGGCGACAATATCTTTTATATTGTCGCTTTCGTGCTTAGACTCTGAGAACAGATACCCAGCAAGCCATAAGTACACCGCTAATAACGTGAGTACAATAATCATTATCCGTTTTTCCTTTTGTACTGAGCATGATCATCACCACACTCTTTAGAACAGTAAGCGCTGTTCTCTGTTACAGGCTCTTCACGGCACCAGATACAAAATCCAGTTAAGCTTTTAGCTGGTGGCTCTCTATTTGCTAATGCGGTGTTGATTTGTAGATCCGTTAAGTCATTAGCATCATCTGCGATATCAGGCATATTTATTCCTTACAAATAAAATGAGAGTTGATAAGTTCGATACTGTTGTTAGGACATTGATTGCCCCATGCATCCCAACCTTGTGACATGTCAGAGCGAATAGCTCAATGCGACTTACATCACCGTACAACTGTTCAAGACGGTTTTTTACTTCCCATGGCTTTTCGCTATGCTCACCTAAACAACTAAATACGATTTGCTTAACACTAGCACTAATGCGCTGTAATCCATTGCCTCGAGTAGCGATTAAAACATCTTCACTATTGGCTCTGGTGTAGTTTCCCCCATTCATTTTTGTTTCAGCATCTAATAGTTCAAACAGGTCGAGATAATCAAATAACTCGCTGTTTTGAATAGCCTTATCAATTCGTTGCCATGCTAAAGTGTTAAACTTAACCCAAGTAAAAGCTTTCATTGTGCGGATTTTAAAACCCCACGCTTCGGCTAATTTAATAGCTTCGAGTACAAAATTCGTTGCCATGCTAAAGTGTTAAACTTAACCCAAGTAAAAGCTTTCATTGTGCGGATTTTAAAACCCCACGCTTCGGCTAATTTAATAGCTTCGAG
>NZ_MIIZ01000289.1:0-247 GCF_001743005.1 Shigella sp. FC1967
GGGGCTAAACCATGCACCGAAGCTGCGGCAGCGACACTATGTGTTGTTGGGTAGGGGAGCGTTCTGTAAGCCTGCGAAGGTGTACTGTGAGGTATGCTGGAGGTATCAGAAGTGCGAATGCTGACATAAGTAACGATAATGCGGGTGAAAAAACCCGCACGCCGGAAGACCAAGGGTTCCTGTCCAACGTTAATCGGGGCAGGTGAGTCGACCCCTAAGGCGAGGCTGAAAAGCGTAGTCGATGGGA
>NZ_MIIZ01000290.1:0-247 GCF_001743005.1 Shigella sp. FC1967
CATTCAAGTTTTGCCGCAGCGGAGTCAAATGCATCACGCAGTTGAGCGAGCATCAGTCCGTCAAATAGCTTACGTCGATACTTTGTCGTAAAGATCAGAGGCACGACCAGTTTACTGACACGGTGCCGCTTTCTGAGGGGTTCCGCCAGTAAATCATTATGATTACTCAATTGATATATTGCCCTAACATGTTAAAATAAAAACATTATATCAATGAGCGCTGATGATGTTAAGAGCAACAAAAGTA
>NZ_MIIZ01000291.1:0-246 GCF_001743005.1 Shigella sp. FC1967
AGATTATTCCACTTGGAATTCATCAAATGGAAAAAATCAGTGGAACCATATCAATACTTATCTTCAACGCAATACTGTGTCACTAAAAAGCCAATTACAAATTGGCGACAGTTATACGTCATCAGCACTTTTTGACAGCATTAATTTAGATTATTCCACTTGGAATTCATCAAATGGAAAAAATCAGTGGAACCATATCAATACTTATCTTCAACGCAATACTGTGTCACTAAAAAGCCAATTACA
>NZ_MIIZ01000292.1:0-246 GCF_001743005.1 Shigella sp. FC1967
CATCTTGGTAAGCCTCGGCACCGCCACCAGCCAGCAGAACTACGTCAGCATCCATCCCGTCCTCACGCATTGACTTCCGCATAGGGATCAAGGCGTTTTTGAGCGACTTTGGTTGAGGCTTTCTTGAAGTAGTCTTTGATCGATACCTTTTCGCCGTAGAGGAAGATTTCGGCCTTACCGGCACGAATAGCTTTCTCGATCTTCTCGATGCCAGGGGCACCGCCGTGGTCTTCCTGAATTAGCCGA
>NZ_MIIZ01000293.1:0-246 GCF_001743005.1 Shigella sp. FC1967
TTGAGCGATCATCTGTCCGTCAAATAGCTTACGTCGATACTTTGTCGTAAAGATCAGAGGCACGACCAGTTTACTGACACTGTGCCGCTTTCTGAGGGATCCCGCCAGTAAATCATCATGATTACTCAATTGATATATTGCCCTAATATGTTAAAATAAAAACATTATATCAATGAGCGCTGATGATGTTAAGAGCAACAAAAGTACGCATCTACCCAACACCAGAACAGGCTGAATATCTCAACG
>NZ_MIIZ01000294.1:0-245 GCF_001743005.1 Shigella sp. FC1967
CTTGTATCAGATGCACGACTTACATGTGTTGTGAGTCGATGACATAAAATACTAGTTGATCGTCGACTAGTTTTATCAATTATCGTAAATAATAGCGTCCAACATATCGCTTCAAAATGTAATTTATAGCGTAATTGCGCTTATTACTTGTATCAGATGCACGACTTACATGTGTTGTGAGTCGATGACATAAAATACTAGTTGATCGTCGACTAGTTTTATCAATTATCGTAAATAATAGCGTC
>NZ_MIIZ01000295.1:0-245 GCF_001743005.1 Shigella sp. FC1967
TCCGCCCTCTGGCTATTTTCTTCGGCTGGACGCCTGAGAAAAAAACCATTCACCCAAGCCCGTCAAACTCACTGCGTTCGTCTGACCACCCCCTTTTTTTCGCCCCTGTATTTGGTCGCTCAAAAATGTGGTGGTCAGACGCTTCGCTTGACGGGGCTTGCCCCCAAAACGAAACACGTTCACTGGGGTTCACTTGCCATCGCTGGGGCGTGTCATTTCGTTTCGGCTCCCCCTGTTTTTCCCTT
>NZ_MIIZ01000296.1:0-245 GCF_001743005.1 Shigella sp. FC1967
AAAGCCCTCTTGCTATGTGGCAGGCACTTTATGTGAAAGAACAACTACAACTTACTCATCCAGGTTTAGTCGTTGAATTAGTACCGATGGTCACTAAAGAGATAATACTATTATGTCAAAAAGTACCATCCGTATTGCTACCCGCCAAAGCCCTCTTGCTATGTGGCAGGCACTTTATGTGAAAGAACAACTACAACTTACTCATCCAGGTTTAGTCGTTGAATTAGTACCGATGGTCACTAAAG
>NZ_MIIZ01000297.1:0-245 GCF_001743005.1 Shigella sp. FC1967
GGATATTATCATTAACTGAATACATAGGTTAATGAGGCGAACCGGGAGAACTGAAACATCTCAGTACCCCCGAGGAAAAGAAATCAACCGAGATTCCCCCTAGTAGCGGCGAGCGAACGGGGAGCAGCCCAGAGTCTTAATCAATAGCAGCATCAGGAGAACGGTCTGGAAAGTCCGGCAGTAAAGGGTGATAGCCCCCGTATCCGAAGATGCTGTTATTGTGAACTCGACGAGTAGGGCGGGAC
>NZ_MIIZ01000298.1:0-244 GCF_001743005.1 Shigella sp. FC1967
ATGCTTTTATAACGAGATAGACTTAACATAAAAATAACAATAAATGTTATTTTAGGGGGGAGTTAATGAATTTTTTTGCGATTACCTTTTTATCTATTGGCTGCTACTTAACCTAATCCCATTTATCGGTTTTGAACTTCACTCTATGCTTTTATAACGAGATAGACTTAACATAAAAATAACAATAAATGTTATTTTAGGGGGGAGTTAATGAATTTTTTTGCGATTACCTTTTTATCTATTG
>NZ_MIIZ01000299.1:0-9589 GCF_001743005.1 Shigella sp. FC1967
AATAATGTGACAAAAAGAAAGATATTACACACAAAATTTTCAAATCAATAATTAAAAAATAATGCCGCTAAAAAAGCGGCATTATCGAAAAAAGATATAAAATTAGAATTCCATTAACTCTGCTTCTTTCAGCGCTAATGCATCATCAATTTTTTTTAATGAACATGTCAGTTAACTTCTGAATGTCATCTTGTGAGCGGCGTTCATCATCTTCGCTGATTTCTTTATCTTTCAGTAATGCTTTTACTTTATCGTTAGCATCACGACGGATATTACGAACAGAAACGCGGCCTTGTTCTGCATCACCACGAACAACTTTGATGAGGTCTTTACGACGTTCTTCAGTTAATGGAGGCAGTGGGACACGGATAATGGCGCCCGCAGATGAAGGATTTAAACCCAAATCTGATGCCATAATCGCTTTTTCAACAGCGGGTGCTAAAGTACGGTCGAATACAGTGATTGCCAGTGTACGGCCATCTTCTGCAACAACGTTAGCAACTTGGTTTAATGGCGTTGGCGCTCCGTAGTATTCAACTACAATGCCATCTAAAAGGCTAGGAGACGCACGACCAGTACGAACTTTATTAATCTGGCTTTTCAGTGCTTCAACGCTTTTATCCATGCGTTCTTGAGCATCTTTTTTGATTTCATTAATCACGTTATAAACCCTTGGGAACTGGTTATCTTCCAGTCGATATGAAATCATATCGACATAAATGAATTGGCGTACTCTAGATGTTAACGCCAAATTATACCGTTGTCTCTGTGTATTAAGCGTGAGAAATCAAAGTTCCTTCACTTTCACCCATTACAACCCGACGTAATGCACCCGGTTTATTCATATTGAATACGCGGATAGGTAAATTATGATCTCGGGCTAATGTGAATGCAGCAAGATCCATGACTTTCAATTCACGTTCTAATACATCCTGATAAGTCAGTGTTTCATAAAGTACTGCATCAGGATCTTTGGTTGGATCGGCAGAATAAACGCCGTCCACTTTCGTTGCTTTTAATACAACGTCAGCTTCAATTTCAATACCGCGTAAACACGCAGCTGAATCGGTAGTAAAGAATGGGTTGCCTGTGCCCGCCGAGAAAATAACAACTCGACCATGGCGTAATAGGCTAATTGCTTCTGCCCAACTATAGTTATCGCAGACACCATTCAATGGAAATGCAGACATAAGGCGAGCATTTACATAAGCACGATGCAATGCATCACGCATTGCTAAACCATTCATTACCGTCGCGAGCATTCCCATATGGTCACCCACAACACGGTTCATACCTGCCGCAGCAAGACCCGCGCCACGGAACAAGTTACCACCGCCAATTACGACACCGACTTGTATACCTAATTCAACGAGTTCTTTGATTTCCTGAGCCATGCGATCAAGTACGCTCGCATCGATACCGAAACCTTCTGCGCCTTGCAGGGCTTCGCCACTCAGCTTTAATAAAATTCGCTGATATACAGGTTTTGCATTGGTAGCCATGGTGTTCTGTCCTAAGCAGATTAGTTAATTGGAGGTTTTAGATAGCTTCTCTTTTAAACAAAAAAAGCAAACAGCCAGTGGAGATTACAACAAAATAGAACCGCCTTAAGGCGGTTCCATTAACGCAAAGCGTTATTATTTGCTCATTGCCGCAACTTCTGCTGCGAAATCAGCTTC
This sequence comes from Shigella sp. FC1967, assembly GCF_001743005.1. Taxonomy (NCBI): domain Bacteria; kingdom Pseudomonadati; phylum Pseudomonadota; class Gammaproteobacteria; order Enterobacterales; family Enterobacteriaceae; genus Shigella; species Shigella sp. FC1967. The sequence goes on from NZ_MIIZ01000299.1 coordinate 1,680, forward strand.
AACTTTCTCAATACCTTCACCCACTTCGAAACGAACGAAGTTAATGATTTCAGCATTGTTTTCTTTCAGCAGATCGCCAACAGTTTTGCTTGGATCCATTACGAAATGCTGACCAGTCAGAGAAATCTCACCAGTGAATTTGTTCATACGACCAGTAACCATTTTTTCTGCGATTTCGCGTGGTTTACCTGATTGCATTGCGATGTCCATCTGGATTTGGTGCTCATGCTCAACAACATCAGCAGGCACATCTTCAGGGCGAACATATTCTGGTTTGCTTGCAGCAACGTGCATAGCAATGTGTTTGATCAGTTCTTCGTTAGCGCCTTTAGCTGCAACTAAAACACCGATGCGAGCACCGTGCAGGTAAGTACCTAATTCTTCGCCTTCTAAGATAGCAACGCGGCGAATGTTGATGTTTTCACCAATTTTTGCAACTAATGCAGTACGAGCATCTTCGAATTTCGCTTTCAGTGCTTCGATATCGTCAGTTTTGTCTGCTAATACTGCAGCCATAACATCTTTACCGAATGCGATGAAGCCAGCATCTTTAGCAACGAAGTCTGTTTCACAGTTCAGTTCAACCAGCGCACCGAATTTACCATCAGCAGCAACTTCTGCAAGGATGATACCTTCAGCAGCAACGCGACCTGCTTTTTTTAGCCGCTTTTGCTTGACCTGATTTACGCATGTTGTCGATAGCTAATTCGATATCACCGTTAGCTTCAACCAGCGCTTTTTTTACATTCCATCATGCCTGCGCCAGTACGTTCACGCAGTTCTTTTACCAATGCAGCGGTAATTCCAGACATTTGTTTCTTCCTCGACTTTTCTATGGGCGAGCCATAGATGTTCTCATAGCAGATGTGTAAAGGGGGCCTATTGAGGCCCCCTAACCAATATATAGCAATACCTGGTTAAATAAGGGCTCTTACGAGCATGCCTTATTATTCAGCTTCGACTAAGCCTTCTTCAGCCTGAACAGCCAGATCTTGAGAACGACCTTCACGAACAGCTGTAGCTGCAGCGGTCAGATATAATTTAACCGCACGGATTGCATCGTCATTACCAGGGATAATGAAGTCGATACCATCTGGATCAGAGTTAGTATCAACGATAGCAAATACTGGGATACCCAGGTTGTTTGCTTCTTTGATAGCAATGTGTTCGTGTTCAGCATCGATAACAAACAGAGCGTCAGGTAAACCGCCCATGTCTTTGATACCACCCAGGCTGTTTTCTAACTTACCAAGTTCACGAGAACGCATTAACGCTTCTTTCTTGGTCAGTTTGTCAAAAGTACCGTCCTGAGATTGTGATTCTAAATCTTTCAGGCGTTTGATTGACTGACGAACAGTTTTCCAGTTAGTCAGCATACCGCCTAACCAGCGGTGGTTTACATAAAACTGGTCACAGCTTTCTGCTGCTTCTTTAACAGCTTCAACGGCAGAGCGCTTAGTACCAACAAACAGGATTTTGCCTTTACGAGAAGCAATTTTGTTCAGTTCAACCAGAGCTTCATTGAACATTGGAACAGTTTTTTCCAAGTTAATGATATGAACTTTGTTACGCGCACCAAAGATGAATGGTTTCATTTTTGGATTCCAGTAACGAGTTTGGTGACCGAAGTGAACACCAGCTTGCAGCATATCGCGCATTGAAACAGTTGCCATTTTAGACCTCTATAAATTTAAATTTGGGGTTATTTCGTCCACAAATCCCATACGACCGACTCATCAGCTGCAAAGGTTTGACCTTTACATAAGAGCACCCCGGCGTTATGTGCCGATTTGTGTGTGTAATTAACACAATTGAATGTTTCAGATTTACTGCTATTACCCATGGTGTGATGCAATAACAGAACTCCGGCGCGCTTTATACCACAATTAACCTCAAGAAACCACTATTACTTACGTTTGTCATGGGCTTAATTTGACATAAAAACACACCCTTTGGATAAAGAAAAAACGAGATCAACGCAGGTATAATAAATACTTCCCCAATATCAATTCACTAGAAAAATACAAAATAGAAAAGCGCAATATGTAAAGACAATGAGATTAAGAAGGCGTAATGTTCGTCATTAATCCTCGATATCAGACAGATTACACACATCCTCTTTATTGGCACATCTACTTTCTGCTGATATCATAAATGGTAATCAGAATTATTTCTTATCATCATTCATTTAGCCTGCAATACAAAATATGAATACAACAAAGCATATTATCTAGTTCGTATTGTGGCTTTTAATCTAGACGAAGAACTCAAATGGCTATTGTAATCAAGACAGAAGAAGATATTCAAAAAATGCGCGTCGCAGGTCGTCTTGCGGCAGAAGTTCTTGAAATTATCGCACCGTTCGTAAAACCTGGCATAAACACCGCTGAATTAGACCGTATTTGTCATGAACATATTGTTAACGAACAACAGGCTATTCCTGCTTGTCTTAACTATCATGGTTTCCCTAAATCAGTCTGTATTTCGGTTAACGATGTTATTTGCCACGGCATTCCTAGTGAAGAAAAAATCCTTAAAGATGGTGATATCGTTAATATTGATGTCACTGTTATTAAAGAGGGTTTTCATGGCGACACCTCAAAAATGTTTATCGTAGGTAAACCAACAATACAAGGTGAACGCTTATGTCGTATCACTCAAGAAAGCCTCTACCTTGCTATTAAAATGGTTAAACCGGGTATTCGCTTACGTGAACTTGGTAAAGCCATTCAAAAATTTGTTGAAGCCCATGACTATTCTGTTGTTCGTGAATATTGCGGTCATGGTATTGGTGAAGGATTCCATGAAGAACCTCAAGTTCTACACTACGATGCAGATGATAGCGGTGTTGTGTTACAAAAAGGCATGGCATTCACCATCGAACCAATGGTAAACACAGGTGATTACCGTATTCGTACAATGAAAGATGGCTGGACTGTTAAAACGAAAGACAGAGGTTGGTCTGCACAATACGAACATACATTAGTTGTTACCGATAATGGCTGTGAAATCATGACATTACGTAAAGAAGAAGAACCGTTTATTTCTGCCGTATTGGTCAACGAATAAGCTTCTTTAGCGAAAAATGTAAAAGCGACATATTTTTTCAAGGTATGTCGCTTTTTTTATTTTATTTGCTACGAAACAGCAGAATGACTAGTCAGGTTATCGTTTTAACATTAGTCTTAATATCATAAGCAAACATTGAGAAAGAAGACGAATAATGACGAATAAAAATGCATTTAAAACACCGCCCCCTTCCCCTTTTTTGCTGACTGAAAATACCCTAAATTGTACTGAACTTAAGCAATCAATCGAACAATTTCAGTCTTGGTTAACAGATGCCTTTCATCATGATGTTGATGTCGCGTTATTACTTCAAGCCCGTAGCCATTTTATTGACCAACTCTTAACGCAATTATGGCGCTATACACAACTGTCGGATTATCCAGATCTTAGTATCATTGCTGTCGGTGGTTATGGTAGACAAGAGTTGCACCCGCTTTCTGATATTGACCTTCTCTTTTTAAGTGAAACACCTTTATCTGCAGAAGCAGAAGATAAAGTCAGCAAACTCATCACATTACTGTGGGATGTACGCCTTGAAATTGGTGCCAGTGTAAGAACAATGGAGGAATGTCTTTTAGAAGGCCTTTCAGACTTAACCGTTGCAACAAACTTACTAGAAGCACGCCTCATTTGTGGAAACGATCCCCTTTATCAGAAATTAATTAACCATATTTTTAGCCAAGGATTTTGGCCATCACCTGATTTTTTTGCTGCAAAAGTTGAAGAACAAAAACAGAGACATCAGCGATACCATAGCACGAGTTATAACCTAGAACCTGATATCAAAAGTAGCCCTGGTGGACTACGCGATATCCATACTCTCATTTGGGTCGCACATCGCCACTTTGGTGCTACATCAGTTTCTGAAATGGTCAACTTTGGCTTTTTAACGCCAGCTGAAGGACAAGAGCTATTAGAATGCCAATACACGCTATGGAAAATTCGTTTTGCTCTTCATCTTGTGCTTTCTCGCTATGACAATCGCCTGTTGTTTGATAGACAACTCAATGTTGCTCAACTTTTAAATTATGAAGGTGAAGGCAATCAGCCCGTTGAAAAAATGATGAAAGATTATTATCGCGTAACTCGTCGTGTCAGTGAGTTAAATAATATGTTACTTCAGCTATTTGACGAAGCTATTCTTGCTCTGCAACCTAATGTAAAACCACGTCTTTTGGACAATGAATTTCAACTGAGAGGCTCTTTAATTGATGTTGTTGATGACAGTTGCTTCCTTGACGATCCTATCGCTATTATGCGCCTCTTTTTACGTATGGCTGAGCATAAAGAGATCACAGGCATTTATTCAACAACCCTTCGCCATTTACGTTATGCTCGCCGGCATTTAGTTCAGCCTTTATGTGAGTACCCACTTGCACGTCAAGTTTTTATGCAGATATTACGCCATCCTCGTGCGGTTTCTGGTGCATTTGTTCCAATGCATAAACACAGTGTACTCGCGGCTTATTTCCCGCAATGGAATAATATTGTCGGCCAAATGCAGTTTGATTTATTCCATGCCTATACTGTTGATGAACATACCATTCGTGTTTTACAAAAACTTGAAAGCTTTAGCCACCCAGAGAACCGTGAAAAACACCCTCTTTGTGTTGATATTTACCCAAAACTCCCACAACTTGAATTATTACGTTTAGCTGCACTTTTTCATGATATTGCGAAAGGACGTCATGGTGATCACTCGGAGCTTGGCGCACAAGATGTGGCGATTTTTGCACAACAACATGGTTTAAATCAGAGAGAATCTGCATTGGTTGAATGGCTTGTTAGTCATCACTTACTTATGTCTGTTACAGCGCAACGACGGGACATTCAAGATCCTGACATTATTTTTCAGTTTGCATCAGAAGTAAAAAATGAAAGCCGATTACGCTATCTTTTGTGTTTAACCGTTGCGGATATTTGTGCAACCAATAACACGCTATGGAATAGCTGGAAACAGAGCCTACTACGTGAATTATTTCTCTCAACTGAAACACAATTACGCCAAGGAATGCACTCTATTCCCGATTTACGTGAACGTATTCGCCACCATCGTTTGCAAGCGCTAACTATTTTACGCATGGAACAGATTGATGAAGATAAATTGCAAGCAATTTGGGGACGTTGTCATGCTGACTATTTTTTACGGCACACACCCGAACAAATTGCATGGCATGCACTTGCATTAATTGAGCATAATAGCGCAGATCCTATGGTGTTAATCAGCCAACAAACTGAACATGGTGGCACTGAAATCTTTATTTGGTGTGCGGATAGACCTTCCCTTTTTGCCTCTGTTGCTGGTGAATTAGATAGACGCAATTTAAGTATCCATAACGCTCAAATTTTTACTAACCGCGATAATATGGCGATGGATACCTTTATTGTGTTAGAGCCGAATGGTAAACCTTTGGCAATTGATAGATACAATGCAATCCGCAACGCCTTGATCCAAGTTGTATCCGCACCTTATAACACCAATGCAAAAACACGCTCATTACCTGCCAAATTGCGCCATTTTGACGTTCCGACAAAAATTAACTTTATCGCGTCTAACCATAATAAGCGCACCTATATGGAACTATTTGCACGAGATCGTCCAGGATTATTAGCAATTATTGGTAAAGTTTTTGCTGATCTTTCACTTTCATTACATGGTGCAAGAATAACCACAATAGGCGAACGTGTTGAGGATTTCTTCGTATTAACTGATAGCGAAAATAAGGCATTAAACCAAAAAATGAAGGATGAAGTCGTAGAAAGGTTGACAAAAGCCCTAGTTTCAAAGGATAAAATATAGGAACCCACGACAATACATATAGGAAATACTATTGATGCAAGCATTACAATCTATTATTGATAACGCCTTTGAACATCGTGCTGATATCACTCCAAACAACGTTGAGCCTCATATTCGTGATGCGATTAATAGCGTTATTGCACTGCTAGACAGCGGAAAACTGCGGGTCGCAGAAAAAATTGACGGTCAGTGGGTGACTCATCAATGGTTAAAAAAAGCGGTTCTGCTCTCTTTTCGCATCAACCATAATCAAGTCATTGAGGGTAGTGAAAGTCGTTATTTTGACAAAGTGCCGATGAAATTCGCTGATTATGATCAAGCACGTTTTGAAAAAGAAGGTTTTCGTGTTGTTCCTCCCGCAGCGGTTAGACAAGGCGCTTACATCGCTCGCAACACTGTTTTAATGCCATCTTATGTCAACATTGGTGCTTACGTCGATGAAGGTAGCATGGTTGATACATGGGCAACCGTAGGTTCGTGTGCTCAGATCGGGAAAAATGTCCATCTCTCGGGGGGGGTTGGTATCGGCGGTGTTTTAGAACCACTGCAAGCAAACCCAACCATTATTGAAGATAACTGCTTTATTGGTGCTCGCTCTGAAATTGTTGAGGGGGTTATTGTCGAAGAAGGTGCCGTTATTTCAATGGGCGTCTATATTGGGCAAAGTACCAAGATTTACGACAGAGAAACCGGCGAAGTACATTATGGCCGAGTCCCTGCTGGGTCTGTTGTTGTGTCAGGCAATTTACCTTCTAAAGATGGAAGCTACAGTCTTTACTGCGCCGTGATAGTGAAAAAAGTTGACGCCAAAACGCGTGGAAAAGTGGGTATTAATGAATTGTTAAGAACTATCGACTAATATAAGAACAGCGGATAGAATTAATTCTGTTCGCTATTCTTTCACTCATCTTTCTATCAGGTGCCAATATATGTACGATAATTTAAAAAATTTAGGGATCCCGCATCCTGAAGATATTGACCGCTATACCCTACGCCAAGAAGCTAACAACGATATTTTAAAAATCTATTTTCGCAAAGATAAAGGTGAATTCTTTGCAAAAAGCGTAAAATTTAAATATCCACGCCAACGTAAAACGATTTCTGATAGTCAATCAGGACAAGGTTTTAAAGAAGTCAATGAAATCAATACTAACTTACGTTATGTCATTGAAGAATTAGATCAAATTTGTCAACAAGACCAAGTCGAAGTCGATTTAAAACATAAAATCCTGGACGACTTGCGCCATCTTGAACACGTTGTCGCAAATAAAATTGCTGAAATTGAAGCTGATTTAGAAAAACTGACTCGTCGTTAATAACAAGGCATTTTAGCTGTTATATCTGTCAATTTTATAAAAAACACCGCTTAGTTACTGTATAAAACAGAAATAAGCGGTGTTTTAAAATACAAAATAGGGTTCATTATTTATTAACCAATTAAAGATCAGATTATTTTCTACTTAATCTAATAGGCCAACCCAGTTTTCAAGCCAATCTATTGCAAATACTTCTGGCTCAGCAACATCCATGCCGTCTATTTTTAATATTTCGCCGATACGCTTTGCTTGGTGCTCTTGTAACAACTCATCAAATTTCATCCCCGCACCACAAAAATAGTCATAACTACTATCACCTAAGGCAATCAAGCCATAACTTAGATTTGGCTGATATCCTACATTATCGCGCAATTCATGAAATAGAGGTGCAAGAGTATCAGGTAAATCACCTTGTCCAGTACTTGACGTTATTACAAGCACTGTCGAATATTTTTCCCAATCTACAAGTGTGCCTTCTTCATAAATATTGGCTTGATGTTTATGTTCAAGCAAAATACGTTGAGCTTCTTCAGCAACTGCTAATGCATTGCCGTAAACAGTTCCCACAAAAATGCCGATTTTAGCCATAATGTTTTATCCAAATTATATTGTGAAAAAATCAAATATTTTTGGATTTAACATATAAGAATTCCTCTTTGTACTCAAGAAAATTAAATTATCAACTAATTAAATAGAGAACGTTTAACGTTATCCCATTTTCTACT
>NZ_MIIZ01000300.1:0-244 GCF_001743005.1 Shigella sp. FC1967
TGTCTGGCTCGCGCTATCGGAGATGCAGGCTGGCATGGTTTTATCACAAAGCTGGAATATAAAGCCGTAGAAAAAAGGCGTCCATCTGGTAAAACTGGAGCAATGGTTTGCCTGTTCGAAAACCTGTCATTGCTGCGGTCATAAAATGTCAGAAATGCCACTACATAAGCGTATCTGGCAATGCCCTGAATGTGGAGTTGAACATGACCGAGATATCAATGCGGCAATCAATATCCGACACAAG
>NZ_MIIZ01000301.1:0-243 GCF_001743005.1 Shigella sp. FC1967
ATGAAAATCACGATTTCTTTTCTGGTTCAGGCTCATCTTATGTTATTGGAAAAACGATTAACACTGAAGATGATGATTGGGATTTTTAAAATTTATTCCTCTCGTTAAAATTAAGAAAAACAACATAATACATTCAATTTAATTATGAAAATCACGATTTCTTTTCTGGTTCAGGCTCATCTTATGTTATTGGAAAAACGATTAACACTGAAGATGATGATTGGGATTTTTAAAATTTATTCC
>NZ_MIIZ01000302.1:0-243 GCF_001743005.1 Shigella sp. FC1967
GGGGCAGGGTGAGTCGACCCCTAAGGCGAGGCTGAAAAGCGTAGTCGATGGGGAAACGGGTTAATATTCCCGTACTGGTGGTAACTGCGATGGGGGGAACGGAGAAGGCTAGGTTGTCCGGGCGACGGTCGTCCCGGTTCAAGCATGTAGGCAGAGTGATTAGGCAAATCCGGTCACTTAATGCTGAGGTGTGATGACGAACCACTAAGGTGGTGAAGCAATTGATGCCCTGCTTCCAGGAAA
>NZ_MIIZ01000303.1:0-243 GCF_001743005.1 Shigella sp. FC1967
AAAAATTGAAGAAGCCAACGGCAAATTTAATGCTAAAGCCGAAGAAGCCTTAAAAGAAGCGCAAAAAAGTCGGTAGTTTAAGCACTGAAACTAAAGCCGCAGTCGATAAGATGGCAACCGAACTGAATGCATTGCGTGAATCTGAAAAAACACTCAAAGCTTCATTAGGTGAATTAGAGCAACATGTCGCACAAATGCCGTTGAATAATGCGGTTCAGGCAGCCAAAACAATTGGCCAGCAAG
>NZ_MIIZ01000304.1:0-242 GCF_001743005.1 Shigella sp. FC1967
GGGGGCTGAGAAGAATGAAGAGGACATTGCCAATGGCAAAGGGAAAAGCGGCCAGAACAGAGTGCGTTGCCCAGAGTATCGGTGGGCGCAATAACAGCGCCAGATGTTCAAACCATGTTTTATAGCAACACCTCTTTGGGGGCGGAATTATGTTTTTTTGATAACAAAGTAGAATCTCACTCGCTCGTAATGGGAGCCAGCGGGAAGGGCAAATCGGTCTTGTCCGAACAAGTGCGGAAAAA
>NZ_MIIZ01000305.1:0-241 GCF_001743005.1 Shigella sp. FC1967
CTGAACATTGAGCCTTGATGTGTAGGATAGGTGGGAGACTATGAAGTGTGGACGCCAGTCTGCATGGAGTCAACCTTGAAATACCACCCTTTAACGTTTTGATGTTCTAACCTAGGGTCCATAATCTGGATCGGGGGACCGTGTCTGGTGGGTAGTTTGACTGGGGCGGTCTCCTCCTAAAGAGTAACGGAGGAGCACGAAGGTTGGCTAAGCATGGTCGGACATCATGCGGTTAGTGCAA
>NZ_MIIZ01000306.1:0-241 GCF_001743005.1 Shigella sp. FC1967
CAAAACATTTAACTTTAATGAATGAATCATTAAAAAAATCATCCAATGTTTTGATTATTGATAACACACCTGAATATATTGATTTTTCAGATATTAGTGCTGAATAATTCTAAATGGCGAGAATCTTGGTATTGCAGAAGCGCAAAACATTTAACTTTAATGAATGAATCATTAAAAAAATCATCCAATGTTTTGATTATTGATAACACACCTGAATATATTGATTTTTCAGATATTAGTG
>NZ_MIIZ01000307.1:0-241 GCF_001743005.1 Shigella sp. FC1967
GAATTGTTGTGATCGCCTTAGGGGTATGGCCACAACCACTTATTGAGTTAACTCATTTTGCGATTATTGCGCCAGCGGCCAATTAATTGACATTATTAACAACATCACAAAACATGGCAACATTTGTTGCGTTAATTTGTGCGAATTGTTGTGATCGCCTTAGGGGTATGGCCACAACCACTTATTGAGTTAACTCATTTTGCGATTATTGCGCCAGCGGCCAATTAATTGACATTATTAA
>NZ_MIIZ01000308.1:0-241 GCF_001743005.1 Shigella sp. FC1967
AACCTGCCTGTGTGAAAACTTGCCCAACAGGCGCGATTCATTTTGGTTCGAAAGAAGCCATGATCAATCTTGCTAGTGAGCGTGTTTCTGAACTGCAAACGCGTGGTTACGACAATGCAGGTCTTTACGATCCACAAGGTGTGGGGGGTACACACGTAATGTATGTTCTCCATCATGCTGACAAACCCAATCTGTACCACGGTTTACCAGAAAACCCAGAAATTAGCTCTACCGTTAAATT
>NZ_MIIZ01000309.1:0-241 GCF_001743005.1 Shigella sp. FC1967
TGCCCACGGTAAAGCTCCTTATGAGCATAACGAAGACAACGAGCTCAGCTACTTTGCCTTCATCCGTGACAAGAGCGGTTTGGAACGCACCATCTGGGGCGTGGATCTTGAAAGAGCCATTGGTGAAAGTGAAGCCAAGTATGGGGATGAGATCGTCATGACAAACCTCGGGCGCGAGCCTGTAACTGTCGTCGTTGAAGTTAAGGACGAGCAGGGGAATGTTGTGAGAGAACAACCTATG
>NZ_MIIZ01000310.1:0-9573 GCF_001743005.1 Shigella sp. FC1967
TTATTTAATATAAGATTAATTACATTAAATTAAGTCTCCTGACTGTGAGATTATTTTTATTCCACTCTCAAGTGATCTTTTATTCGTTTTAATACAAGGAATTTATTATGTCTGATAGTTTTCAAAATGAAGTTCCTAAAAGCTCGGGTCAATATAAAGCTTGACTTACATACAGGTGGCGCACAGAAGAAAGTGGAATTGCCATTAAAACTTTTGGCTATCGGTGACTACAGCAATGGAAAAGATAAGCGTGTTCTTTCAGAAAGAGAAAAGGTCAATATAAATAAAAATAACTTCAACAGTGTACTTACCGAATTCTCTCCGTCCGTCAATCTTACCGTAAAAAATACATTAGCCAATGATGGTACTGAAGAGAGTATCAAACTATCGTTTAAAGAAATGGCTGATTTTGAGCCAGAGCAAGTTGCTCGCCAGATCCCTCAATTACGCGCCATGCTGGCAATGCGTAATCTCTTACGTGACTTGAAATCTAACCTCCTTGATAACATCACTTTTCGCCGTGAACTCGAAAATATCCTTAAAGATCCTGCATTAAGTGATGAGTTACGCGAGGAATTATCTCAACTTGCACCGAAAAAAGACTAATTGGATTTTATCATTACAGGATTATGCTTATGTCAGTTAATAGCGAAAGTATTTCAAAAAGTACAACAACTGTACTTGATGAGCCAGCGAATAGCGGTGTTTACGCCTCACTGTTTGAAAAAATCAACCTCACACCTGTTTCTCAGGTAAGTGATATTAATATCTTCCAAGATAACAGTGCGCTGGCAGATGCAACAGCAAATGAGCGCGTTACTGTTGCTGTTCAAGTCTTTCTCGACCGTTTGAAATCTTCGGGTCAAAAAGTTGAACGTTTAGATAGGAATCTACTCGACCATCATATTGCGGATTTAGATAGACAAATTAGTGAGCAGCTTGATGAAGTCATGCATCACGCGGATTTTCAAAAAAATTGAATCGGCATGGCGTGGATTAAAATTCTTAGTTGATCGTACTGACTTTCGTCAAAATGTAAAAATCGAATTGTTAGATATTGCCAAAGATGATTTACGCCAAGATTTTGAAGATTGCCCAGAGACAATTCAAAGTGGTCTTTATCACCATACCTACATTGAAGAGTATGATACCCCTGGTGGTGAACCTATTGCTGCGATTATTTCGAACTATGAATTTGATCGCAGCCCTCAAGATATTGCGTTATTACGTAACATTGCAAAAATTTCAGCTTCAGCTCACATGCCATTTGTTGGCTCTGTTGGCCCCGCTTTCTTTGGTAAAAATTCGATGGAAGAAGTTGCGGCTATTAAAGATATCAGCAACTACTTCGATCGTGCCGAATACATTAAATGGAAATCTTTCCGCGATTCTGATGATGCCCGCTATATTGGTTTGACGATGCCTCGCGTTTTAGGTCGTCTCCCTTATGGTCCAGACACTATCCCTGTACGTAGTTTTAATTATATTGAAGAAGTAAAAGGTCCAGATCACGAGAAATATTTGTGGACAAACGCAACTTTTGCTTTTGCTGCTAACATGGTTAAAAGCTTTATTAACAATGGCTGGTGTGTACAAATTCGCGGTCCTCAAGCAGGTGGTGCTGTAAAAGATTTACCTATTCATCTTTATGATTTAGGCACTGGGAGTCAGGTTAAAATTCCATCTGAAGTCATGATCCCCGAAACTCGAGAATTTGAATTTGCCAACCTCGGTTTTATTCCACTGTCTTACTATAAAAACCGTGATTACTCTTGTTTCTTCTCTGCAAACTCAGCGCAAAAGCCCGCTATTTATGAAACCGCCGATGCAACTGCGAATAGCCGTATCAATTCGCGTTTACCGTATATTTTCCTTCTTTCGCGAATTGCTCACTATCTGAAATTAATTCAGCGTGAAAATATTGGTACCACAAAAGATCGTCGCTTATTAGAGCTTGAGTTAAATAATTGGGTTCGTAGTTTAGTGACCGAAATGACCGATCCAAGTGATGATTTACAAGCCTCTCACCCACTTCGCGATGCAAAAGTAGTGGTGGAAGATATTGAAGATAACCCAGGCTTTTTCAGAGTGAAACTGTATGCCGTTCCACACTTCCAAGTCGAAGGAATGGATGTAGATCTCTCGTTAGTATCTCAAATGCCAAAAGCGAAAGCATAAGGTGAAGCACGGATGAAAATATACCGCCCCCTCTGGAGTGATGGGGCCTTTTTGGCTCCTCAGCAATTTCAACAACAAGCAAGATGGGATAGCTATCTCATTAGCACCATCGCCAATATGACGATTGCATCAGCATGGGGCGTTATTTGTGCCGAATTTGATGAAAGCGCCTTAACTATCTCACGTCTTAGCGCACAAAAACTTATCGTTCGTTTTCCTGATGGCACATTGATTGATACAACGCTGGCAGACAACTTACCGCCAGTCAATGAGCTTAGCCATTACTCGCAACATCAAACTCTTGATATCGTTCTCGCATTACCTCTATTGCAAGCTAATGGAGGTAATCTTATGCAAGAAGGGCGCTCTGATAGACCACAACCGTTCTATCAGGAGTGGATAAAAGTACAAGATTTAATTGGTCAAGAACAAACGGATATCGCGGTGTTAAGACACAGCATCACTTTGCGTTATGCTCATGAAGAAAATAGCGCATACATGACTTGTCCCGTCGCTCGCTTAATCCGCAATGCCCAAGGTGCATGGGAAATAGATAAACACTTTATTCCCCCACTATTAAGTTGTAGTGCGAGCGATGAATTAACGACCTTATTTTCAGAATTTATGCATCGCTTAGTCGCAAAACGTCGTCGTTTAATGACTATGCGTCGCGAAAATAATGAGCAAATGGCTGATTTTGCTGTTGCTGATGTCTCGCTCTTTTGGCTACTCAATGCGATTAACAGTGCAGAGCCTGTATTAATTGAATTTCTCTCATCAATGGGACGTCACCCTGAGCTTCTTTATCGTGAATTAGTACGTCTCGCGGGTGCATTACTGACATTTTCACTCGATCATGAAAATAGTGATATTCCGCTTTATCAACACGCATTCCCTGAACAGGTTTTTCCACCTTTATTTAGCTTACTGAATACCCTGTTAGAAGCGAGTTTACCTTCACGCGTAATTAGTATTGCGCTTGATAAAGAAGGGCCATTCTGGCGTGGTGAATTGCATGATCCTCGTCTACGCGAAGGGGCTGATTTCTATCTTTCAGTGCGTTCTACATTACCCGCTCATTTGTTGATCACTCAATTTCCATTGCTTTGTAAAGCCGGTAGTAATGACGATGTTGCTAGTGTGGTTAACGTTGCACTTAACGGTATTCCATTACAACCTTTAACACATGTTCCTGCTGCTATCCCTCTGCGTTTAGAAAATCATTATTTTGCTCTTGAACTCAATAACTCTGCTGGTCAAGCCATGCTCTCTTCGGGGCACTGTGCTTTTTATGTACCAGGAACCTTAGGTGAAATTCAGCTCGAACTTTTTGCGGTACTTCGCTCATGATAACGAATACAAGAACAGCTAAAAATAACATGATTGATATGCTTTTTGCTGATACTTGGTTAATGGTTTGTCAGCTACGCCAAGGTGCTGAAATTACTGATGGCAAAGCCTTCTATCGGCGCGTCTGTGAACATATTGATAAAACGCGCCAACAACTCACAGAAAAAGGCTATTCCCAATCTGCCATCGAAAACATGCTTTATGCGCAATGCGCTTTAATTGATGAAAGCGTGATGAATCGTACTGAGCGTGATGACGGTTACTTACAGTGGATACAATCACCGCTACAAGCCAAGTATTTCAATACATTAGAAGCTGGTGACAAATTATGGGATAGGTTGCGTAATCTATTAAATGAACCGGCGCCCAACCAGGATGTACTTATCTGTTTTCACCGTGTGATCACGCTAGGGTTTGTGGGTAAATATCGCCAAACCGATGCGCCTGAACGTGAACAAATTATTGAACTACTCAATACTCAACTTCCCGCCTATGCACTATCTAGTGATTTACCTTTAGTGATGAAACCCAAGCATCGAATAAATCGTCGCCATATTTATTGGTTAGGCTGGTTTGGCGGGATTGTGGTGATAGCAATGCTGTGGTGGGGCTTTTCTGTGTCATTAGAAAATTTACTTCAACAATGGGTAATTCAAGGAAAGTGATGCAAAAAAACAGGATAAAACAGTGTATTACATTGTTTTCAGCAATCTTATTACTGTGGCTGCTTTGGGGATTTTGGTCTTTGGGTAAAGAGATATCCTTTTTTCTGACCGCCTTTATTTGTCTCGTCACACTCACTTTATGTGTCTGGTTTTTCCGTCAACACAAAGGTGCTCCCTACCTTGAGGATGCACTTACAAACCTGCTCCCTCCTGATAATTATCATGGCGCTGTCATTATTGTTTGTGGTCAATCACAAGCGCTTTTTCATGAAAATCAGACGTACCGAGAGACAGCTAAAGGTTGGTATATCTGTGCCTCTTCTCCAATGGATTTGCTCAGCATCACTCAACATATCGTTGATATTGCGCCTTTACAATTACGCCAATTATCAGTGTTATATGCCTTATTACCTGAACAACACTTACAGCAAGAAGAAATTACTCACGAAATACTTAATTGGCGTCGGGCTATCCATGAAAACAATAAAAAAATAGGTAAGGCATTACCTTTTTGGGTGGCGCTTTATCTTAATTCTCCCGTTAATTCTCTCAATTCACATTTTGATGGCACAACACCCTGGATAACCTATTTAAATGGTCAATCTGAGTTAGTTGTTATCTCTGATGATCTAGCAACTCAACCTATTTCAACATGGCTATTACAAAATAGAGAGCAAACTGAAAACCAACTCACTATGGCGCTCTGGCTTGACCAATTATTGGCTTGGTTAAAAAGTGAATTTATTCCTCTGTTTACGGTTACTCAATCAGGTGCTCCAAGTCTTATTCCTGTTGCTTGGACAATGCAATTTACGACTGTTCCTACCCTTTCAGATAACAGTTGGGCTCAATTTATTCACCATAAAACCACCTTATTTCCAGTTATTACAAAAAAATCAAATCATCACGACGAATTACCTTTACCAGACATTGTGATTGATAAGCTCGCTCACGATGTCAATTTACTAAAAATAGAAACGACCATTGGTATTGTTGGAATGATCTGTGGGTTATTTCTTATTGGGGCAATATCAGGAAGTTATCATCATAATAAACAGTTAATTTATGATATCGGTAATGATATTCATCACTTTAAAAGTATTACTGATGAAAATTTAGAGCCTAAAAAAAGTGGCTTATCAACAGTTACTTTCAGATGCAACCTTCCTCTCTCATTGGCAACGAGAAGGTATTCCTGCTCGCTATTCTTTAGCGTTATATCAAGGCAATAACATCTTACCTTATTTACACGCCTTGCTCAGTTCATGGGCTCCGCCATTACCACCAGCACCTATCATCATGCAAGAAGCGCCTGAAATGGTGACGTTAGATAGTCTTGCTCTCTTCGCTTCTGGTCAATATGAATTAAAAAATGAGGCGACCAAAGTACTTGTTGATGCGCTTATCAATATAAAAGCCAAGCCAGGTTGGTTAATTGTTATTTCTGGGTACACCGACAACACAGGCAACCCCGATTTAAACCAAAAACTTTCACTTAAACGAGCTGAAGCCGTGCGTGATTGGATGATCAAAACCAGTGATATCGCACCATCTTGTTTTGCAGTGCAAGGATATGGTCAGCATCAGCCTGTTGCAGATAACTCAACACTTGATGGTCGAGCTCGTAATCGTCGAGTTGAAATTCGCCTGATACCTCAAGCTGATGCTTGTCAGGTATTAGCTGATGACCTTACGCCACTGAAGGATGGTGGCAACTAAACCTTAGAAAGGAGATGTAATTATGGCTATTCCTGTATACCTCTGGTTAAAAGATGACGGTAATGCGGATATCAAAGGCTCTGTTAATGTTCAAGATCGTGAAGGCAGCATTGAAGTCGTCGCTCAAGATCACAACTTATACATTCCAACAGATAACAATACTGGCAAATTAACCGGTACACGTATCCATACTCCATTTATCTTCGTTAAAGAAATCGATGCCTCTAGCCCGTATTTGTACAAGGCAGTAACAACGGGACAAACCTTAAAAAAGGCAGAGTTTAAGTGGTATCGCATCGATGACGCGGGTCAAGAAGTTGAATATTTCAACACCACACTTGAAAACGTCAAAGTCGTAAAAGTGGCGCCTAAGATGCACAACATCAAAGATCCAACCAAAGAGAAACACAATCACCTTGAAGAAGTTGAATTGCGTTACGAAAAAATCACTTGGACTTACAAAGACGGAAATATCATTCATTCAGATTCATGGAATGAACGCGCTACTGCGTAAAACTAAAGCAAACAGGCGGTTAACCGCCTGTTTTTAAAAATATTTAAATTACAACACTATTTAAAGCACAACGAACAAATACTCTAAATAGTTCAAGGTGTAGCTAGGCGACAAGTGAATGAGTCACTAAGAACATACAAAAGTATGTGACTAGTGCGAGTGAGTGCAGTCAACAACGCTACAACTTGAAACTTGAAACTTGAAATATGAAGAATATGACCTTATGAGCCTCGGTCTATGGCTAAGGGCGGTAGCGTACCTAAATCCCCTCAATAGGGACTTCATTACTGGGAGAAAACATGGAAAATCAATCTATCATGCTATTGCGTCGGTTAAATCCTTATTGTGCAAAAGCACTCGAAGCTGCGGCATCATTATGCCAAACTCGAGCTCATGCAGAAGTGACTATTGAGCACTGGTTATTAAAAATTCTAGAGCTAGGTGAAAGTGATATCACTGTTTTAGCTCGTCGCTATGAATGGGATTTATCCGCACTTTGGCAAGACTTACTTGACGCAATTGATAACTTGCCCCGCACTGTACGCAGCCAACCTCGATTATCCAAGCCCTTATTAGAACTGATTAAAAATGCATGGGTAATTGCTTCTCTTGATGAAGATATCGAACAAATTCGTAGTGTCCATTTACTTACAACGATGACTCGCCATCCAACATTAGTTCAATTAGATACCCTATGGCCTTTAATGACATTAGGTGAAACACAACTACAACGATTAAGACCTTTACTTGATGCCCAATCAGATGAAAGACCTGAAGTTCAACAACTTGCGGTGCATAATCACACTGCTGAAAATAATATAAACCACGAAAAAAAACGATCAACCTTCAACTACCTCTGACAACGCCATTATTGGTCATACACTAAATGAAGCTCTACAAGCAGTATTAAATAAATTTACGATTGATGTGACAGAAAAAGCACGCCTAGGTGAAATTGACCCCGTATTTGGTCGAGATGATGAAATTCGCCAAATGGTTGATATTCTCTCCCGTCGACGTAAAAACAACCCTATTCTTGTTGGTGAGCCCGGTGTCGGTAAAACTGCGCTGGTTGAAGGATTAGCGTTACGTATTGCTGAAAAAAATGTCCCTATCAGTTTACAAACTACCTCATTACGCACTCTAGATTTAGGTTTATTACAAGCAGGAGCGGGCGTAAAAGGTGAATTTGAACAACGACTAAAAAAATGTTATTGATGCCGTTCAACAATCACCTTCCCCAATTCTACTTTTTATTGATGAAGCACATACAATCATAGGTGCTGGTAATCAAGCCGGTGGCGCGGATGCCGCCAACTTATTAAAACCGGCATTAGCACGTGGTGAATTACGTACCATCGCGGCAACCACTTGGTCGGAATACAAACAATATTTTGAGCGTGATGCCGCATTAGAGCGCCGTTTTCAAATCGTTAAAGTTGACGAACCTGATGATGAAAAAGCCTTTTTAATGTTACGAGGATTAAAATCTCGTTATGCAAAATATCATGGCGTACACATTACTGATGATGCAGTAAAAGCCGCCGTAACGTTATCACGTCGTTATTTAACAGGCCGCCAACTTCCTGATAAAGCCGTTGATTTACTTGATACCGCCAGTGCGCGTATTCGCATGAGTTTAGACACCTTACCAGAAGAACTCACTCGCATTAAAGCCAAACGCTATGCACTTGAACTAGAACAAAAAGCGATCCTAGATGATATCACTATTGGCAATTTAACTAATCAAACAAAATTATCTGACTTATCTTCTCAAGATGCCCAATTAGCTCTTCAACTCGAAACACTAGAACAGCGCTTCGAACAAGAAAAAGAGATGATCTGTCAGTTAATTGAAAGCAGACAAGATCCCGAAAATACCGCAACGTCAGCACAGTTACAGCAACAACTTTCACAATTACAACAAGAAGCACCACTTTTAAACCCTGATGTCGATGTTCGTACCGTAGCGACAGTCATTGCAGACTGGACAGGCGTTCCCCTTTCAAGCCTACTTAAAGATGAACAAATTGGTTTATTAGAGTTAGAAAGTAACTTATCAAAATATGTCATTGGTCAAGACAGCGCTTTACTCGCATTAGCTCAGCGTTTACGAGCATCAAGAACCGGATTAGTGTCTGAAAATGGGCCTCAAGGTGTCTTTTTATTAGTGGGACCTAGTGGCGTTGGTAAAACAGAAACCGCACTTGCACTGGCGGAATGTCTGTTTGGTGGTCAAAAATCGTTAATCACAATTAACATGTCTGAATATCAAGAAGCTCACACGGTCAGTCAATTAAAAGGTTCTCCTCCAGGTTATGTGGGATACGGTCAAGGTGGTGTATTAACGGAAGCAGTCAGAAAACGCCCTTACAGTATTGTATTACTTGATGAAGTTGAAAAAGCACATCGTGATGTTTTAAACCTCTTCTATCAAGTCTTCGATCGCGGTTTTATGCGTGACGGTGAAGGACGTGAAATTGATTTTCGTAACACGGTTATTTTAATGACTGCAAACTTAGGCAGTGATTATTTAATGCAACAGTTAGAAGAAGCACCACAAAGTACCGATGGTGATTTGCAAGAAACACTACGCCCTATTTTACGCGATCATTTCCAACCTGCGTTATTAGCGCGTTTTCAAACATTGATTTATCGTCCTTTAGATGCAACGGCTTTACGCACGATTGTTGAGATGAAACTAAACGGCGTACTTAAACGTCTTTATACACACTATCGTTTAACTGGTGTTGTAGAAGAAGCTCTTTACGACACCATTGTTGATGCATGCCTACTTCCTGATACAGGTGCTCGCAATATCGATAGTCTGCTTAATCAACAAATTCTCCCCATCCTTAGCCAACAACTTCTTTTGCGCCAAGCCTGTGCTGAAAAATCACAATATGTCATTTTAGGCTTTAATGAAGAAGAGGGTATTACGTTGAGTTTTAGTGATGAATTGTCACATTGATTAAGGCATATCATCAAGGAATAGAGAAACCTAAGTATGCCCACAAAATTAACCCGTAAAAAAGTCATGGTGGTTATCGTTATTCTTGCCATTATCGCAGTAAGCTCACTGCTGTTCCCCAAGAAAAAACCCAAAGATGACTACCTTGCCGGAAATTTACACGGGTTTAACCATGT
>NZ_MIIZ01000311.1:0-241 GCF_001743005.1 Shigella sp. FC1967
TGTGACGGCTGTAGGTATATCGCTGAACGTGGCCGAGGGCGTTGGTGACAGAGACACTTCCGTCAGCGTTGTAGCTTACCTGAGTCTTCTCTGCGCCCCCCGGCGTGTTCACTTAGAACTGCCCTCCCCTGAGCATCATATCCCCCATGTGGCGAAACGGTTGCCGTTCTCGTCCACCAGCCCAGAGAGCAAACCCGGTGCATTCGGGTCATCGTAGAGATAGCTGCGGCTCGTATTGTCC
>NZ_MIIZ01000312.1:0-241 GCF_001743005.1 Shigella sp. FC1967
CCCCCTTTGGCGAGGGTGTCATTTATCGCATCCGCCAAGATGAGCTGCTCCTTTCTTGGCCTCATCGCAAGGGGATTCAGATAGACGTCCATCATGTGCTCACTTTCTTCCGAGGTAAGCTGGTGATTGACGTAGAGCTCCTTTTCGATCCCAGCGCTCAAAATATAAAAAAAGCAGTAGCCCCTCAGGCTGTTTATGCTCTCGCATCAGCGTTCTTATTTTGGCGCTGACTTGCTGGGGG
>NZ_MIIZ01000313.1:0-241 GCF_001743005.1 Shigella sp. FC1967
GACCTTGAGAGCGCGGTCCTTGTAGATCATGCTTTCCATGTCCAGCGCAACGATTTCCGAGCGGCGCAAGCCGCACCCGAGGAGCACCCCGAGAATGGCCGCATCCCGAAGCCCTTTGGCGCTTGAATCACTTCACATGTGAAAAAGAGGCTGCGAATCTCATGGCGTTCAAGTGCTCGCCCTTTTGGGAGTCGAGATCCACGTACTGAACGGACTTGCTTAATGTGCTGGAAGCTGTCCG
>NZ_MIIZ01000314.1:0-240 GCF_001743005.1 Shigella sp. FC1967
ATCATTATCTAGTTCAGCACCCCGTAAAAAAAAGAGTTGCTTGATTGAGTTTTTATATCATAACTAAGTGGTTTGGTTGGCTCTATTGAATTGATTTCATTAGCAAAAACACTCGTTACACTAACAATAGATAATGTAATCATCATTATCTAGTTCAGCACCCCGTAAAAAAAAGAGTTGCTTGATTGAGTTTTTATATCATAACTAAGTGGTTTGGTTGGCTCTATTGAATTGATTTCA
>NZ_MIIZ01000315.1:0-240 GCF_001743005.1 Shigella sp. FC1967
CCGGGAAGCGCCCGAGCTGCGATCTGTGACCTTGCGGCTTATCACCCGGAGATGAGTGTCGTAGGTAAGCTCAGTGATCCTGGTTGGTTCTGTGATTTTGCAGGGAGAGACTTGGAAGGAAGCCAGTCGGTCGTAACCTTGCCCCCATCTTGGTCTATCTGGGTGGTTTCCAATCCCCGGTCGTTATGGGTGAACGTGCGCTTCTGTCCAGCACGATCTGTAATGCTGGAGACGAGGCCT
>NZ_MIIZ01000316.1:0-240 GCF_001743005.1 Shigella sp. FC1967
AAGGGTTCACATCGACCATGATGGCTACCTCGTAATCTCTATACTTCTTGTCACACATAGCTCTGCTCTTACTGGGTCAATATGGGCAGACGGCCTTTTACGATTGTTCCGCCTGAAATTTTGGCTATGTATTCCAGGTTCGAAGCATTCCCAATAACTGGGCTGGGAACAGATCAGCTTCCTCCTCCATCAAACGCTCGCCTTGGTTGCCTCCGTGCATAATGGGCTCCTTGCCATCCG
>NZ_MIIZ01000317.1:0-240 GCF_001743005.1 Shigella sp. FC1967
GGGGAACCATCGTCAGGCTGAGAGCTTGGGCTTCCGAGCCTTTTTCAGTAATGAACATAGTCACCGGATACTGCTTATCCGTGGCGACATAGACCACATTCTCTTTGATGCAGACCTCACCACACTGGCCGTTATCCGTCGCCCCCGGTCAGAGATGTTGAAACGATCTCAGGATTGCTGAAAGGCGTGACGATTCGGTTCGGATGACCAACGGCTATCGGGATGATCTGGTTAACCCCC
>NZ_MIIZ01000318.1:0-240 GCF_001743005.1 Shigella sp. FC1967
AATACGTTCCCGGGCCTTGTACACACCGCCCGTCACACCATGGGAGTGGGTTGCAAAAGAAGTAGGTAGCTTAACCTTCGGGAGGGCGCTTACCACTTTGTGATTCATGACTGGGGTGAAGTCGTAACAAGGTAACCGTAGGGGGAACCTGCGGTTGGATCACCTCCTTACCTAAGAGATACGTGTTATGTGCAGTGCTCACACAGATTGTCTGATGAAGAACGAGCAAAAGCGCGTCTG
>NZ_MIIZ01000319.1:0-240 GCF_001743005.1 Shigella sp. FC1967
AGTCAAGCTGGCTTATGCCTTTGCACTAACCGCATGATGTCCGACCATGCTTAGCCAACCTTCGTGCTCCTCCGTTACTCTTTAGGAGGAGACCGCCCCAGTCAAACTACCCCACCAGACACGGTCCCCGATCCAGATTACTGGACCTAGGTTAGAACATCAAACGTTAAAGGGTGGTATTTCAAGGTTGACTCCATGCAGACTGGCGTCCACACTTCATAGTCTCCCACCTATCCTACA
>NZ_MIIZ01000320.1:0-240 GCF_001743005.1 Shigella sp. FC1967
CCGGTGCTTCTACCCCGTCATCACAGAGTAGTGACGCATAGTATTTTTCCGGTTGCGCTGCGACTCAGTGTGATACTTTTTCAGCGCCCCCCGTAATTTTCACGATGTAAACGCGCTTCAATCGGTGCGATTTTCGGGGATTTTTTATCGCGCCATCAATGACTTTGATCCCGACACAATGATAGCTAGATTGTCTGCCATGCTTACTTTTAAACGTGGGAAAACGGGCTTTTTAGTTTC
>NZ_MIIZ01000321.1:0-9569 GCF_001743005.1 Shigella sp. FC1967
CATAGTTATAAAAAAACAAAAGAAAATAAAATAATGTGATAGAGATTAAATTAATATACCAAAATGTAAATATAAGTTTACATGTTATCTTTTAATGAATCTCAATATAAGATGAGTAGATGAGATAGGAATATAGAAGTAACAGAGATAAAAAAAAGGTCAGCAAAATGCTGACCTTTTAACAATAACTTTCGGATGTGCGAAAGCGTATTATTTAGCGTTAAGACGCTCTTTGATACGAGCAGCCTTACCTGAACGCTCACGCAGGTAGTACAGTTTAGCTTGACGAACCGCACCACGACGTTTCACAGTGATGCTATCAACGACTGGTGAGTGAGTTTGGAATACACGCTCAACACCTTCGCCATTAGAAATTTTACGAACAGTGAATGCAGAGTGCAGACCGCGGTTACGAATAGCGATAACCACGCCCTCGAATGCCTGCAGACGTTTTTTAGAACCTTCAACAACCCATACTTTAACTTCTAAAGTGTCACCAGGACGGAATGAAGGAACATCTTGCTTCATCTGTTCTTGTTCGATTTGTTTAATAATATTGCTCATAATAACTCTCTTACCCTAGGTAAACTGATATTAATGACATCTTGTGTCAGACTTACTCTGCTGTTCCTGACAGATGTTCCCGTTGGAACTCTGTTAACAGCACTCTTTGCTCGTCAGTCAGAGCTAGGCTTTCCAGAAGCTCAGGTCTTCTTAGCCAGGTTCGACCCAGTGATTGTTTCATGCGCCAGCGATTAATATGGGCGTGGTTGCCTGACAGTAAAACTGCCGGAACCTCCATACCATCTAAAACCTCTGGACGAGTATAGTGAGGATGATCCAGTAAACCTTCAGCAAAAGAATCTTCTTTCGCAGAGGCTGCGTGTCCGAGAACACCCGGTACAAAGCGCGCTACTGCATCTATCATTATCATGGCCGGTAATTCCCCACCACTTAATACGTAATCACCAACAGACCACTCTTCATCGATTTCAGTCTGAATGACACGTTCATCTATACCTTCATACCGACCACAAACCAGAATTAATTTCTCATTTGTTGCCAGTTCACAAACTCCTTGTTGATCGAGTTTGCGTCCCTGAGGTGATAAATAAATCACCTTTGCTCCATCACCTGCCGCAGCTTTTGCTTGATGAATAGCTTCCCTTAAAGGTTGAACCATCATCAACATACCAGGACCACCGCCATAAGGACGGTCATCAACGGTATTGTGTCTGTCGTATGTAAAATCTCGGGGATTCCAACATTCTACATTGAGCAGACCATGCTTCACTGCCCGACCAGTCACCCCGTACTCGGTTATAGAGCGGAACATTTCTGGAAATAGGCTAATTACCCCAATCCACATTTTTGTGTCCCACTATTGAGAACCGTTAACCGGATAATCTAAAAACCAGGATCCCAATCAACGATAATTTTTTTCGCTGAGAGATCGACTTTCTTGATAACCTGCCCATCAAGAAACGGAACTAACCGTTCCCCGATACCGAACGCATCTTTCAGATTCGCTTTAATCACCATGACATCATTTGAGCCCGTTTCCATCATGTCTGTAACAACACCCAGATCGTAGCCTTTATCCGTTTCTACATGGCAACCCATCAGATCTTTCCAGTAATATTCACCTTCAAGTTCTGGAAGTTGCGAAGCATTTACGACAATTTCAAAATTAGTCAGGAAATTAGCCGCATCTCTGTCATCAATACCTTTTAGCTTGACGATAATATCTTGGTTGTGATGTTTCCAACTTTCAATTTCAATGGTTTCCCACTGTCCATGACGCTGAATAAACCACGGTTGATATTCAAAAATGTTTTCGGCGTGTTCGGTGGAGGAAAAAACTCTGAGCCAACCACGGATCCCGTAAGGTGAGCCCAATTTACCCATAACAATAGGTTCTACAGGCTCTTTTAAGGTTTTTTGTTCGCTCATTGTTACCACCGCGACAGATTAAGCGCTTTTCTTCGCTGATTTGATCAGGCCAGCAACACGTTCTGAAACTGTTGCGCCTTGAGCAACCCAGTGTTCAACACGGTCTACGTCTAAACGTAATTCTTCTGCATTACCGGTTGCCAGTGGGTTATAAAAACCGACACGTTCAATAAAACGACCATCACGCGCATTGCGGCTATCGGTTACTACTACTTGGTAAAACGGACGCTTTTTTGCGCCGCCACGAGCTAAACGAATTGTTACCATAACATCCTCATTAGTTAATAAAACAACCAGACGCCATCGAGGAACGGAGTCCGGTTGTCATATAAAAAGCCCGAAAAGTTTACTCACTTTGGCGAAAAAAGCAATCCAAAGCACGTTTTTTTTCAGGCTTTTTGATTTTATCGGCCTGGGAATCCAGGTGGCATCATACCTTTCATGCTACGCATCATCTTAGCCATGCCACCTTTTTTCATTTTTTTCATCATACGTTGCATATCATCAAACTGTTTTAATAAACGATTGACATCTTGCACTTGCGTTCCTGAACCCGCAGCAATACGACGTTTTCTGGAACCTTTGATGATTTCTGGTTTTTGGCGTTCTTTTTTAGTCATGGAATTAATAATCGCTTCCATTTTCACTAAAATTGAATCATCCATTTGTGATTTTACTGCATCTGGCACCTGAGACATACCCGGCATTTTGCTTAACATACTCGCCATGCCGCCCATGTTCTTCATCTGCTTTAATTGATCTAAGAAATCATTTAGATCAAAGCCATCACCTTTTTTAAGTTTTGTAGCAAGCTTCTCAGCTTGTGCTCTATCAACTTTACTTTCAATGTCTTCAATCAAAGACAGAACATCACCCATGCCTAAAATACGAGAGGCAATACGATCGGGATGGAAAGGTTCTAACGCTTCTGTTTTTTCCCCAACACCGAGGAATTTAATTGGCTTACCCGTGATATGGCGAATTGATAATGCCGCACCACCACGCGCATCACCATCAACTTTGGTTAATACAACCCCTGTTAATGGCAATGCTTCATTAAATGCTTTTGCTGTATTTGCCGCATCTTGACCTGTCATAGCGTCAACAACAAACAGCGTTTCAACTGGGTTAATGGCTTTATGGAGAAGTTGGATCTCTTCCATCATGCCTTCATCTACGTGCAAACGACCCGCTGTATCCACCAGCAATACATCATAGAATTGAAGTTGTGCATGTTTTAATGCATTACTTGCAATTGTGACTGGATTTTCTTGAACTGTCGAAGGAAAGAAATCAATGCCAACCGTTTCGGCTAACGTTTCAAGCTGTTTAATCGCTGCTGGGCGATAAACGTCAGCAGAAACAACAAGAACTTTTTTCTTTTTTTTCTCTTTTAAGAATTTACCTAGTTTTGCGACACTGGTCGTTTTACCAGCACCTTGTAACCCCGCCATTAAGACAACAGCAGGTGGCTGTGCTGATAGATCAAGGTCGGTATTCACTTCCCCCATCGCATTGACGAGTTCATTTTGAACAATCTTTACAAACTCCTGACCCGGTGTCAGGCTTTTGTTAACTTCATGACCTACTGCGCTCTCTTTGACGCGCGCAATAAAATCACGAACCACTGGTAAGGCAACGTCAGCTTCTAGTAAAGCCATACGCACTTCACGCAGTGTCTCTTTAATGTTTTCTTCGGTCAGTCTTCCTCGACCGCTTATATTGCGCAATGTGCGCGATAGTCTGTCACTTAAATTCTCAAACATTATCTTAGCTCAGTGTTAAAGTTGGGCTTATCGGTCATGTATGCCACCGATTATATCACGATGACTCGCGGATCTCTGCATAGAGATTTAAGCTTAATGACTTCAATAGTTGGAGCCGTATCCTCCTAGCGCTATACTAGGAAGTTATTCAAACAATATATGTAAGCGAAACTATGCCCGTTATATCAATCTCTATCGTCGCTGTCTGCGCTTATTTACTCAGTCTGGTGCTGTTTTTGCCCGGTCTGTTACGGAAAGAGCAGAATGGATACCGCGGATTAGCTCTGCTATTTGCGGTAATTGCACTCATTGCACATGCCATTTCATTAAAATTTTTAATTTTCCGCCCGCATAGCGGACAGAATCTTTCACTCACCAATCTAGGTGCAATTGTTAGCCTAATGGTCTGCGTTATCATGACAATTGTGGCTTCTCGTGGTCGTGCATGGTTCTTACTGCCTATTGTTTATTGTTTCGCAATAGTTAATCTCGTTATTGCAGCGCTGATGCCGGGTGAATTTGTTACACATCTTGAAAGTAGCACATCACTCTTTATTCATATTGGGCTGGCTTTATTAAGCTATGCCACACTGTTAATTGCCGCTCTCTATGCATTACAACTTAGTTGGCTCGACTATCAACTAAAAAATAAGAAACTAAAATTCTCACCTCAAATGCCACCATTAATGTCAATTG
This sequence comes from Shigella sp. FC1967, assembly GCF_001743005.1. NCBI lineage: Bacteria > Pseudomonadati > Pseudomonadota > Gammaproteobacteria > Enterobacterales > Enterobacteriaceae > Shigella > Shigella sp. FC1967. Next base: position 4,416 of record NZ_MIIZ01000321.1, read on the forward strand.
AGCGTAAAATGTTTCATATTACACAAGTGGGTGTGGTATTGCTGACACTGACCTTATGCACAGGTTTGGTGTATATGGATAATATTTTTGGTAAGGAAAACATCCATAAATCTATTTTTTCTATCATTGCTTGGTTTGTTTACATCATTTTATTATGGGGACATTTCCGAGAAGGATGGAGAGGAAAGAAAGTCATTATCTTTAATTTGATTGGCGCTATTATTTTGACATTAGCTTTTTTTGGTAATCGTTTATTACAAGAGTTAGTGCTTAATTAATTTTCTATTTTAGGGTAGCAAAAGGATCTCAATTTTGGAGCATGTGTCGACAACTACGCTCATTATCATACTTGTATGTATGATTATTGCCTCAGCTTATTTTTCTGGGACTGAAACCAGTATGATGACGATTAATCGCTATCGCCTTCGTCATGCTGCAAAACAAGGAAATCGTGCTGCAAAACGTGTGGAAAAATTATTACAACGTCCTGACAGATTGATTAGTTTAGTATTGATTGGCAATAATCTAATTAATATTGTTGCGTCTGCACTAGCGACCATTATTGGTATACGTTTATATGGTGATGCAGGTGTAGCAATAGCCACAGGTGTGCTGACTTTTATCATCCTTATTTTTGCTGAAGTGCTTCCAAAATCAATCGCGGCACTGTATCCAGAACGTGTTGCTTACCCAAGTAGTATTGTTCTCTCTCCTTTGCAAAAACTGATGTTACCCATTGTCTGGTTTTTTAATAAAATCACATTAATACTCATGCGTATTTTTGGTATCAAATCCCCAGTAATACAGGGAAATGCGGTTTCAAAAGAAGAGTTAAGAACTATCGTTAATGAATCTAAATCAAAGCTTTCACAAAGAAATCAGAATATGTTGCTGTCGATTCTAGATTTAGAAAAAGTGACAATTGGCGATATTATGGTACCAAGAAATGAGATTTTTGGTATCGATGTCAACGACGAATGGAAATCGATCGTCAGACAATTAACGCATTCTCCTCACGGTCGAATTGTGCTTTATCGTGATACTCTTGACGATGCAATTGGTATGTTACGAGTACGAGAAGCTTATCGTTTAATGACTGAGAAAAAAAGAATTTACCAAACAAATTCTGATGAAAGCTGCCGATAAAATCTACTTTATTCCTGAAAGCACACCATTAAACCTACAACTCGTCAATTTCCAACGTAATAATGAAAAAGCGGGTATTGTGGTTGATGAATATGGCGAAATCCAAGGTTTAGTCACCGTTGAAGATATTCTTGAAGAAATAGTTGGTGACTTTACTACTTCGATGTCCCCCTCTTTAGCTGAAGAGGTTATCCCTCAAAAAGACGGTTCACTATTAGTTGATGGCACAACAAATATTCGAGATATCAATAAAGCTTTTGGCTGGCATTTACCTGAAGATGAAGCTCGAACGATCAACGGTGTCATTATTGAAGAGTTAGGTGACTTGCCTATTATTGGTAATAAAATAAAAGTGAGTGACTACGAATTTGAAATACTTGAAGTTCAGGACAACGTTATCAAAAAGGCGTTAATTCGCCACCTTTCTATTCCGCATCATTAGTGAATATAAAGCGCCTTCTAAGGCGCTTTTTGCTGTTTATCCTAGTTCAAATCGTAATTTACTATTACGAAAATCAAACTCTCTCGCAGCTTTCATATAGAAAGGCTCTATCACTTGTTCTTGTATTAGTATTGCAGGATTTAATTGTTGATAAGCAGAATAAAAACCATGATTTTTCACCCACATAACTAAGTTTAATGCAGGTTGATAAGAATAATCAGCACCATACTCTTCACGTCTACAAATAAAACACGCTGTTTCGCCTTTATTCAAAGTAAGAGAAAGCGACTTGCGTGGAAAATTAGTAATAATCGCCCCCTCATCATTTATTGCTTCAATATTAAAATGATGAGGTGCTAAGCTACGAATATTTTCATATTTTAACTGTAAATTCTCACCACTATAACTATTTGTTTTGATTTCATCTTGTTGAAAATTACCAGCGGTATTGTTCTTCTTTTTCTTTATAAAGATAATCACCACTGATCTTCATTATGGTGTTGGTTTGTAATTGAGTGATTTTGGTAAATAATTCAGAATTGAGTTCAGACGATAACAATAATAAATCAGGCTTGATAATAAGCTCTGGTTCGCACTGAGTGCGTTTAACATACTGTTTATGGACTCGCTCAAAGTAACGATATTCAAGTGCTTTAGAACGTCCTTGATAGAAAAAGGCATCTTTAGGAAATTGAGTACGTAATGTGCCTTTACCTACAAAATAAAATTCTCGAACAAAAAACTCTAACACTAATTTAGGTGATGAAAATTGGCGATGTTCCATAGCAGAAGTATACTCCGTGTATTAAATATCAATTTAATCCATTACGATGCTAACAATATAAGAAGATAAGAAAATAAAACAATGGTGTGCAGAAAAGAAAAAGAACAAAGGAGATAAAAATAAAAAAGAGATAATAAATCAGAATGCGAATTTTCTGATCTATTATCCCCTAATGTTATAAATTAGCGATGGCTTAGATATGTAGCTCTTTTAACGTCTCTTCAGGTAGTGCTAATTCATCATTATGATTAATGCCAATACGATGAGATAAAATATCGCGTGCGATATCTTGTGCCTCTGTCAGGGAATGCATTTCATAGGTACCACATTGGTACACATTCAATTCTGGGATATGGTTTTGATCTTTTACTTTCAAAACATCTTCCATTGCCGCTTTCCATGCATTAGCTACACGTTGCTCTTCTGGTTGCCCAATTAAGCTCATGTAGAAGCCTGTACGGCATCCCATTGGAGAAATATCAATGATCTCAACACCATCACCATTAAGATGATTACGCATAAATCCAGCGAATAGATGCTCTAGAGTATGAATTCCTTTCTCAGGCATGGCTTTTTTATTTGGCACAGTAAAACGTAAATCAAATACCGTGATGGTATCACCTGACGGCGTTTTCATTGTTTTTGCAACGCGTACAGCAGGTGCTGACATACGTGTATGGTCAACAGTAAAGCTATCCAATAAAGGCATAAAAAACCTCCTAAGAAAAATTTAAATATTTTTAAGAAAAAAATGAAACTTTCTGCAAGTAGCTCGGTCTTAGTAATGAATACGCGCAAATTGTTATCATCCCTATTTCTCTATAGAATTTTTTAGCCACACAAATTTTAGTGTGGCTTTTTTCTATCTAAGTTTAGGAAGCCACGTTATCGGTGTTTGTCCCCGCATGGATCTTCAAATACTCATCAAAAGAAATGGTATCACTCTTTTCTAACTCTTCTTGACGTTTTATGGATGAAATTCTCTCATGATCAAAAGCTTCATCGGTTAACGTTTCATAAGGTGTTTTAATTAATTCTTGGTAATATTCTTCAGCCAAAGACAAACCAAAACCACCAATACCTTGCGTTTTAATTTTGTCTAAAAGTCTTCCAGAAAAAGTTAATTCAGGATTATCAAACATTTCTTCTAACTTAACGCAAACTTCCATATATTTAGTGCCTGAACAGCAATCAAGAACATTAGCAACACGTTTTAAATCAGCAAATAAAGCTTTACCAACTTGCGCGAGTGGCTCTGTTCTTTCGCCACAACCCATTCCTATTACTTGACCTGGCTTACGCCCTTCTAGAATAACGTTATTCCAATTTGAACGGCAGCACGCTAATTCAGATGCACTCATTTCTGGCGCATCTGCTAATACACACCAGATCAGGAATAAATCGAGAAAGCGAATTTGAGTTTCATCAACACCAATTGGCGTAAATGGATTGATATCCAGTGAACGAACCTCGATATATTCAATACCACCGCGTAATAACGCATCAGAAGGTGATTCATCACCTTTAACCACACGTTTAGGACGAATAGGTGCATAGAGTTCATTTTCAATCTGTAACACATTGGTGTTTAACTGAATATATTTCCCCTCTTTCTTAACACCTAACTTAGCAAACTCTTCTGAAGGCTTGTGAATCGCTTTTTTCAGCCCTTTTACATAAGTTTCAAGATGATTAAAGGTGATATCTAAATCACTTTGAGATTTATTGGTATATCCTAAATCACTTAAACGTAATGACGTTGCATAAGGTAAATACTTCGCCCCTTTAGAAGTGCTTTCGAAGGGGAGATTTGTTTCTCTTCCTTTTAAGAAAGATCCACAAATTGCCGGCGATGCACCAAAAAAGAATGGAATGATCCAACCAAAGCGATAGTAGTTACGAATAAGACGCAAGTAACCGTCAGAAATCGCCTCTTTTCCACTCTCTTCGTCTTTTACATTTGCCCATGCTTGCCAAAATTCGATAGGCAGTGAGAAATTGTAATGCACACCTGAAATAGTTTGCATTAACGCGCCATAACGATTTTTAAGCCCTTCACGGTAGAGTGTTTTAAAACGTCCAACATTAGATGTGCCAAATTGAGCCAGCGTAATCTTATCTTCCCCTTCAATAAAGCAAGGCATACTCATAGGCCACATACGTTCATTATCTAAGTGACGTGCGGTATAGCGATGTAAATCACCTAAAAAATGCAAGGTATGTGCAATGTTGTCATCAACAGGTGTAATAAACTCTAATAAGGACTCGGCAAAATCAGTTGTGATCCACTTATGAGTTAATGATTTACCTAATGAAATAGGATGCTCAGTTGATGCTAAATGACCTTCTGGCGTAACTCTTAAAGTTTCACGCTCTATACCACGGTGGATGCCACATAAAACATTAGGGTGTGCTTCCAACCAAGAAAGCGCTTTTGATACGTCCGGGATCAAAGGTGACCTCCCGCGTTGATTGATGTTAGTAAATAGATAGGAGTTACTTTATCGCAAAGTCACTAAATTGTCGCTGATTAGATGATATTAGCATTGTTAGTTGATGCTAAACAAAGGCGTTACATTATGAGAAATAAGAGAGTAGATAGAAAGCAAAAAGCCTCGCGATTAGCGAGGCTTTTAAAATGGTGCATCCTGGAGGATTCGAACCTCCGACCGCTCGGTTCGTAGCCGAGTACTCTATCCAGCTGAGCTAAGGATGCAGGTCTGACGTTTTGCTAAAAATAATTAAACTAAAATATCTAATAAAAGATGGTGCATCCTGGAGG
>NZ_MIIZ01000322.1:0-239 GCF_001743005.1 Shigella sp. FC1967
TAATTTATGCGTATTTTTGTTGCTATTCCCCTAATCTTTAAAGGGGTTTTGTTTAAAGTCACGGTAAATTCTTATCAAGTCATTAACCTAAAAAGATAAGTTTTAAATCTTTTTTCTGGCTCTTTGAGTACTGAGGTGGTTAATTTATGCGTATTTTTGTTGCTATTCCCCTAATCTTTAAAGGGGTTTTGTTTAAAGTCACGGTAAATTCTTATCAAGTCATTAACCTAAAAAGATAA
>NZ_MIIZ01000323.1:0-239 GCF_001743005.1 Shigella sp. FC1967
AATTTGGGCATCTTCCAGTAAACGAATAATGCCCCAGACGCCACGATAATCACCATAAATACGCGTGCCTGTGTTTGTGGTTATCCAGCTCAGTGATGCTCCAGAGGCAACGGTATCCGCTGGCCAGACAAAACGCTGCCATTGGGGTTGCTGGTTATCGTAAAGAAGAGATTGTCTATCTATCATTAAATGCGTTTGCATAATGTTGGGTGAGGTACCTGGGCGTAATTCAAAGTAAA
>NZ_MIIZ01000324.1:0-239 GCF_001743005.1 Shigella sp. FC1967
TTTACTTTGAATTACGCCCAGGTACCTCACCCAACATTATGCAAACGCATTTAATGATAGATAGACAATCTCTTCTTTACAATAACCAGCAACCCCAATGGCAGCGTTTTGTCTGGCCAGCGGATACCGTTGCCTCTGGGGCATCACTGAGCTGGATAACCACAAACACAGGCACGCGTATTTATGGTGATTATCGTGGCGTCTGGGGCATTATTCGTTTACTGGAAGATGCCCAAATT
>NZ_MIIZ01000325.1:0-239 GCF_001743005.1 Shigella sp. FC1967
CCCCGTGACAGCATCACAGGGCTCTGGTACTCTAAATCTTGTGCATTCGTTGCTCAGATTTAGACGTCGCAATCCAATCTTAGCAACGTGAGAGGCGCTTGTCACGTTCTCATTAAATACCAGCCAACGACATTAACCCAAATGCACCACTTGATTGACTCGGACTTAGCCCGGTCTCCGAAAGGATAAACAGGCAAATTGTGGTAGTAAAACGTACCGGAAAACGAAATTCCGGCTCT
>NZ_MIIZ01000326.1:0-239 GCF_001743005.1 Shigella sp. FC1967
TAACTTTGGAGTACACCTTATGAACCAAGTAGCTAAATTGGACCTCGCCCAAATCCGTCAACAAGCCATCAATGATGGTCTGCTGGTGGACCAATCTTCCATCGGTAAACAAGCTGGTTTCCTGACCAATGTGGCAGTGACCCCGGCAATTGTCGATGGAGTATTTGGTGCAGATGGTAAGCACTCGGTAGAAGACTTCCTTTTCATGTTTTTGCAGCTTTGTGTTGCTCAAACAAAGG
>NZ_MIIZ01000327.1:0-239 GCF_001743005.1 Shigella sp. FC1967
TGCACGAGAGAGTTTGTGTTGAAAATCAGCACGGGCATTGGCTACCCGTTCGTGTACACCTGCAAGCTGTATTCGGGCTTTACGGCGATTAGCACTCCCTTTTGCTTGCGAGATAAGGCTTTTTGTTTTCGACGTAGGTTACGGCTGGCATTGATAAGGTGGCGCGGATTAGCAATCTTATTGCCGTCTGATTTGATGGCGTAATGACTTAGCCCCACATCAAGCCCCGTGATATTTGA
>NZ_MIIZ01000328.1:0-238 GCF_001743005.1 Shigella sp. FC1967
AGATAAGCTTTAGCAAAAAAGTTTATTAACATGTTCGTGATTTTCGAGTTTATCACCATTAGCAAGGCTGAATAGGGCCTCGTTGACGTTGGCTGTAAGCAAATAAACCTTCAGCTATATCGTGTCGTCCTGCAATCACAGATAAGCTTTAGCAAAAAAGTTTATTAACATGTTCGTGATTTTCGAGTTTATCACCATTAGCAAGGCTGAATAGGGCCTCGTTGACGTTGGCTGTAAG
>NZ_MIIZ01000329.1:0-238 GCF_001743005.1 Shigella sp. FC1967
GAGTACCGTACCCCTTGGCAGTATTGTTTGTCTGTTGGATTACTTAAGCATAATCGTTCCAGCAGTTTGATTGATCATCCGCAACACCATCAAATCGGAATTCCCCCAGTTTGATAGGCTGATTTTTATATTTAACTTGGAGTACCGTACCCCTTGGCAGTATTGTTTGTCTGTTGGATTACTTAAGCATAATCGTTCCAGCAGTTTGATTGATCATCCGCAACACCATCAAATCGGA
>NZ_MIIZ01000330.1:0-238 GCF_001743005.1 Shigella sp. FC1967
GTTTTATGACATACACTGGGGAATACGGTACGATAGCCGCTCGACATACTTCATTAACCGCCCCTATCGCAGGTAATGTCGCTTTATAGGTACCGAAAAAATCCACAATTGCTATGTTCTGCGCCATGATCTTGATCTGGTTTTATGACATACACTGGGGAATACGGTACGATAGCCGCTCGACATACTTCATTAACCGCCCCTATCGCAGGTAATGTCGCTTTATAGGTACCGAAAA
>NZ_MIIZ01000331.1:0-238 GCF_001743005.1 Shigella sp. FC1967
TTACCCCACCTACTAGCTAATCCCATATGGGTTCATCCGATAGCGCAAGGTCCGAAGAGCCCTGCTTTGGTCCGTAGACGTCATGCGGTATTAGCCACCGTTTCCAGTAGTTATCCCCCTCTATCGGGCAGATCCCCACTACATTACTCACCCGTCCGCCGCTCGTCAGCAAGAAAGCAAGCTTTCTCCTGTTACCGCCCGACTTGCATGTGTTAGGCCTGCCGCCAGCGTTCAATCT
>NZ_MIIZ01000332.1:0-9562 GCF_001743005.1 Shigella sp. FC1967
ATACTTATTATCTTTCTTATTATTTAATATTTTCTTTAAAATAATACTGTGCTTATTCTCATTGATATTCTTATTATCTTTCTTATTATTTAATATTTTCTTTAAAATAATACTGTGCTTATTCTCATTGATATTAAGCACATCAACTAAAATTAGTAAAACATAAAAGATTATCTTCTAATTCATCATATTTTAGCGCTGTATTTTTTACTAATTTTATAATGGATGAATATTTGTTTTTTACTGATTCATCAAAAAAAATTTTCCTGTTTATTATAATCAGTCATACACCCTCTTAAATTAAAAAGCCATCTCATGATGGCTTTTTAGATTAGATCAATTATAAACCGAAAACATTGACGTAAAATTCTTTGCCATCATCTGTACTTTCAATGGTATAAGTAATCGGAATTGAATTTTTACCGCCTTGACCTTCAAAAGAAAGTTCAGCAGCACATGAGTAAGTATCTCTCTTCTCATCATGCTCACGGGTACGTACGCTTTCTACTTTGATCTTAATTTGATCGATCAGTGCTGCCATTTTTTGGTCGCGTAATTCATCTTTAGTAATATCAATCACTAAATTTTTGGCTTCCGTGCTATTACAGTTAGGTGTTGCATCGCCACACCCTACTAAAGGCAATGCTAATGCTCCTAATAAAGCTAATTTTAAAAAATTGAGTTTTCATGTTAATTAATTCTTCCTTGCTCACAAGATAAAATAATTTTTCAATATTTTACCTAATAATTATCTCGTCACAATATAGTGAGTTAACAGTTAGAATAAGATAATGATAGAAATTGATATTTTGGCGCTAATGCCATCATTAAGTAAAACCAACAAACTTTAACGCCAATATTAATGTACTTCGATTTCTTATTTGTTAATCACACCAAGAATATCAACTCGAATATTTCGTGTATCCGCTCTTCCTTTATCATCTACTGCACGAATACGATAGCGGCCACTCTCTTTAGGATACCACTCTATTGAGCGCTGATTTGTACTACTTCCTAGATAAGCCTCATCAACAAACCAATAAATAATATTGCTATCATTATCCGCTGTTGCATTAAATACAATTGATGTGTTTGGCGATGAAGAACGTCTTAAAGTATAGGTGGTATTACGTAATGGTGATAATATGCGAGGAGGCATTCCGAGAATAGCACTACCTCCATTTTTACAGTGAGTAGTTGAAGGAGGTGTTCGCTTTGGTAGCCCTGCCTGAGCAAATACTTTAGCTAAATCAGAAGGCCAATATTCAAACACTTCAATCTTAACCCGCTCTTCATTATATGGAGGACAGACAACTTCTCCCGTCGCTTTATCAATTGCTAGAGGCCGATAAACTGTATCAACTTTAATGGGTGATTTACCAGGAATAAACCATGTTTTACCTTTACGTTGACACCATGGCGTAGGTAAATTACCACTCGTTAAACAAACATCAACTTGTTTTATATTTTCAGGAAGTTTAAATCTAGGCTCTTTTAAGTTCGGATAATCTGCAATAATATTATCTATAATATTAAAAAAATAGAGGTGCTGCTGCTTCAGCTCCGATTAATGCACTATTTCCTTTACCATCAAAATTACCTATCCAAACAATTAAAACATAAGGTCCAAAAACGCCACTACTCCATGCATCTCGAAATCCCCACGATGTACCTGTTTTCCAATAAATAGGTAATGCCGTTGATTTTTGTGCCAATGTATCACCAGGTCTTCGATGTTGGCTTAACATATCCAGTGTAATAAAACTCGCTTCTTCACTTAATAACTGAATGGGTTTCGCAATAGCATCCGTACTTTGCATTCTTAACGGTTTAAGTTTGCCTCTATTGGCTAATATTGCATAGAGCTTCGCTAATTCTTGTACTGTAATTTCACCGCCCCCTAACACCAGCGATAGACCGTAATGTCTCTCACTCGCCATATTGCTTATACCTGACATTTGTAGAAACTGGTAAAGGGTTGGATTTTTCAATTGAGCCGCTATCGATACAGCGGGAATATTTCGACTGTAATTTAACGCTTGAGTGGCAGAAATAGGTCCTAAAAAGCGTAAATCAAAGTTTTCTGGTGCATAGCTACCAAAGGTAGAAGGGACATCTTTTAAAATTGTTCGAGGATGTAAAATACCTTGTTCTAGTCCTAATGCATAGATAAAAGGCTTTAATGTTGAACCGGGTGAGCGCTTCGCATTAGTGCCATTAACTTGCCCATGAATATCAGCATTATAGTAATCAGCTGAACCAATCAACGCTTTAACCCCCATATCTCGTGTATCAACAAGGATCACAGAAGCATTTTTAACACCAAGATGTTTATTTCGTTCAATAAACGCATCAACTTGTTTCTCAACTAATCGCTGTAATGGGAGATCAAGCGTTGTAACTATATTAGTGGGTTTTCTTGGGTTAAACTTTTCCTGTTTTTCAATTTGCTCGATGAAATGAGGCGCTATATAGGGCATTTTTTCCGGCTGACGTAGCCGAAGTGGTAATTGAAACAATGCAGATAAATTGGCATCGTTAGGGTATTCTTCCAACCAATAATCATAAAGCTGATTACGCGTTTTCATTAAAGAAAGGCTAATACCATCACTATTTGGCTCGATCCGATAACTCGGTGATTGAGGTAATACGGCAAGTGTTAACGCTTCAGGTAATGTTAATTCTTTAGGCTTTTTATTAAAGTAAATCAGGCTTGCGGCACCAATGCTCTCTATATTTCGCCCATAAGGCGCATAGTTAAAATAGGCTTCTAAAATATCATGTTTTGAATAACTGAGCTCTAACTGAATGGCTCGCAATACCTGAATAAATTTGCCCCCGACTGTGCGTGTATTTAATTGCCAGTGCATACGAGCAAGCTGCATGGTGATTGTTGAACCACCTTGCAATCGTTCACCATAAATATAACTAACAAAAAAACCACGAATTAAACTGTAAGGATTAAATCCAGCATGATAATAGAACCACCGATCTTCATATCGCATGGCACTATTTATCATCAAGGGCGAAATATCGTCTAAATCCGTCCACAATCGATAACGTTCATCATTAGCCAGTGTTAAACGTAGTAAATTTCCATTGCTATCATAATAGGCCGTTGAAGATAAAAAACCTTCTGAGAGTGCAGGATGTGGAAAAAGGCGAAACCCTACACAAAAGAGGATAACTAAAAAACCTCCCATCAATATATTTTGTAAAACTCGCTTGCTTCTCGTCATTTTAAAACAACCAGAAACAAGCACCTGAAACTTCAATTAGTTTCATTTTACATTACCATTATTTTGTCTCTGTTTATTGACCGTCATAACACCTTTACCTATTGCTAAAGCTTGTATTTCCCTGTCATACATAGCTTCAGCAAATGCTGGCGGTATAGCGAATATTCCCGAATTAGTGGCTTTAATTTGATAGACAAACTCTTGTACTTGTTGAGTCGCAGTACCATAAATAATGACACGATCTTCTCGAATATCGCTGTATTCTGGTGACCATCGCGTTCCTTTAGTTCCCGTTGGTGATAACCATTCGACTTCAGAGTTATCCACATCGTCCATTGATTGTTGTACGACTTCAAAGCCTCCGGGCAGTAAGTCCACCAGCACAACATTATTCACACCTTGTTTTGCATTCGCTCTAATTTTTATATGTACATAAAGCTTTTCACCTAAGGTTGCGCTATTAACAACCTCACCTTTTTCATTCACATAATCACGAGAAATTTCTAATCCTCGTGAAATTGCTTTTTTAGGCGGTTCGCTATCAAAACCAGATTGTGTGACAACATACCAAGCCGCATTATTCGTTGGATTATTAAATAAGATCTCTTTAATACCCGCTTTAAATTGACCTATCGCAGTGGCATTTATCATAGATGAAATAACAATAGGTGGGTTTTCACCACTTTTTACGCTCACTGTTAATGGCTGAGTTGGCGTTGTCATATTTTGGATCTGTTTAGTGTAATACTCTAATGCCAAGATACTCATTGCAGATGATTGCGTGGTATAGCGCTCTTCCTTAAAACTCATTACCATATTTTCCAGTAGTTGTGGCGGAATATCTCGCGCTTTTTCTGGGAAATGCTTCACAATCAAATATAGCCTTGTACTGTCTTGGATCAGAGGATCTAAATAGTTATGTGACCACCACGCTTTCCTATAAGCTTTACTTAGCTCTTGCCATGTAGGTTTTAATAACTCATCCGCTTGTTTATCCATTTTCAGCATTTTTGTAAGAAGCCGCTAAATATAAAGCGCCTAAGTCACTCTGCCATGTTTTTGGGTAATTTTTTTTGCATTCGTGTTTGGATCGCTGCAATTTCCCCCGTAGTCACCTTACCTTGACGTGTTAATAAATAAACAGCGAAAGCACGCATTCTCAGTTCGTCTTGATTATTCAATCCTGTATTGACGGCCAGCTTAGTTAAGTATTCGTTGGATGATCGTAAAAGTGTTTCAGAAACAGGATAATTCGCTTCTTGTGCCTCAAGTAAGAATTGAACGACATATAAAGTCACAAATGGATCCGTTGATGGTGTTGAACGCCATGTTCCAATAGCACCTTGACCATTTTGACGAGTCAGTAATGTCGCCATAGTCTGTTCAAGTTGAGTACGAATTTTATCTTGTGAATATATCGTCTTCATTTCAGGATTACGTTGATGGAATAGCAACGGTATTGCCTGACTTGTTATTTGCTCTGAACAATTATAAGGATAATTAGCAAGGTATTGTGCCAATGCACTGCTTAGTACTAAAGGCGAGTAAGAAACACGTGCATCCCTTTTTGCATACTCATCATACATTTGGCGAATAGACGTAACACTCTGCTCTTTACCATCCATACGGCCTAAGCTTGATTGAGTACGATAAGCTGAAGCTGGACGAATAGAGAGATTTACTGTTCTCTGGGTAACTTTGCCATCCGCATTCACTGAGAACGTAATAGCACCATTACCCAATTGTGATTTTGCTTTTAGTCTAAAGGAAACAACCGTTTCTTTTTTCTCACCTAATGTCAGTTGATAACGGTTCTGTCCGATAACCTCTAATTGAGGCTCTGGTGTTATCGTCACATCGAGTTTTGTTGCTGTACCGTTAAGATCTGTTTGGTTATTTGCAATCCCTAAAGTGACATCAAATTCATCATTAGGCGCCACTGTTGTAGGAATATGAGGACTTAATACAAAATCATCACGTACAGTCGTATAGCGTTGCATATTCCCGATACGAGTTGGTGTAACGGAAACTGCCATGACTCTTATTTTGCCATTAAAATACTCTGGCACTTTATAGTTAAAAATAGCTTCGCCATCAACTTCCGTAATACCAGACCAATAAGCAACAGGCGCTTCTTTCTTGCGTTTAAATGGATTCAGATAGAGATCAACGGCTTCCCCTGCATCCCCTCCTGGCGCTGAAGCCAATGACATCATTTTGCTAAATTCAGGTAGAATAAGATCCAGTATTTGCGTGCTTTCAACTTCTAATGAACGTTTACGGAAGAAGTAATCCAATGGATCTTTTAATTTATATCGAGCAACTTGCAAGATACCTTCATCAACGGCAAAAACCGCAACTTGTTGTGAGGTATCTGTTTTTACTGTAATCGGTAAGGTATCACCCGGTTTAATAACATCTGGTGACTCTAATTCAATTTGAGCTTGGTAATTTTCACGACTTATTTTAAACGGCACAACCCCATAACTAAGAGGGCTCATGAATATTTCATCAGAGTTTATATCTCTAACAAATTGAACATTGATATATCCATTGCCTTCCAATTCTGCAGGTACTCGGATTTTTTGTACCGAATTTGTTGTTGAAGATGTAAACCATTGCCAAGAATACACCTTGTCCTTTTCTATCGTGATAATACCACTCCCCACATAAGGGGCATTAATAGCAATTTCGATCTCTTCATCCGTTTTATATGTGTCTTTATTTAAAGTGAGTTGTAACTCCGCTTCGCGATCAAGTGAGCGAGTCACATTCGCATTACCCGCAACAGTATAATTAATGCGATTAAGTACACTGCCCTCTTTATTTTTGATTAATAATACAAAGTTACCTGGTGTTTGTGTTTCTAATGCAAAAGAGCTTCCCTTTTCATTAATAGAAAAAGGAACATCATCAATAAATACTTCTTTAAGTTTAGATTGATATTTATAAACGCCTGAATTTTGTCGAGTTAAAACAGAGAGATACTTTTTCTCATAGCGTTCTAGTGTTAATGACTCTTGAGAAATTTGTGTTAATGTTGGATCAATCGCAATAAAAGTAAGGTTCCGCTGTGCATTTTGATTAATATAATCAAGCGTTCCATCGGCTTTTACACCAATCAGATAATCATGAGGAGATACCATAACACGCGCAGCTGCTGTTACAGAACGACCGCTCCCCGCATCAAACGCTTCAGAGATAAGTTGTAATTGATAAGTAGCATCATCATAAGATGTTAAACCTAAATCAATCTCAGCTAGCCCTTCTGCATTCGTTGTTGTTTCTTCTAAATCGGTTTCAAAGCTGTCGTGATTACGACGGTTTTCATAAAAACGATAATCAGAATAACGTGAAAAATTAGGATAAATTGGCCTTAAAGTTAATTTGGAAACAACACGTCTATCTTGTGCTGGAGTACCAAATAAATTTTGTACATCGATTGAAGCTTTTAATTCAGAAGGTTTCACCCATCCCTGTTGTCTATCTGGCGTCAGATTAAGTGCAACTTTAAGTAAGTCAGGTTCAAACTCTTTAACCATAATCGTTGTACTACCTAATAAACTAGCATCTTTATTATTTTTACCGACTAAATAGAGATAGATATTCCAATCTCCAGTAGGCGAATTTTCTGATGTGGTATAGTTTAATTCGTTGAAACCAAATTCGTTTAATACCATTGATTGATTTAACATCAATGTATTACGAGGATCTCGAATTTCAACGCGTAAAGGGATACCTTCCAAGGCTGTTTTCCAGTCAAAGGTACGTGTAATAAGGCCAATATTGAACGTTTCACCCGGTCGATAAACGCCTCTATCCGAAAATAAGAAACTATCAAGAGTACGGGGATCTTTTGGTGTATCATCACCATAAATATTAAAGCGAGATAGGCTGAGTTTCCTATCGTAATAAGCATCTGTTGGTAAAAATGAAATATCGCCCTCTTTTTCAACTAAAAAAAAGAACAGCGGTCTGCTCATTTCTAAAATCTTTAAGATTAGGAAAAGCGACATGACCATCAGCGCGAGTCGTTTTACTCAGTAATGTTGTTCCATTTTTAGCAATAACGGAGACTTTCGCATCACTAACGGGCGCACCGTTATAGATAGATTGTACGAAGACATCTCGAGAACCATCAATCGATGATTTAGCGATGATCCCTAAGTCAGTGACAACAATAAAGCGTGCATCAGAAACTTCTTCATCTTCGTCATCTTCATAATACTCGTCGTCTTCATCGTCTGGTCTTGATGCTTTATTCGGATCCCAAGCAGTCAGTTTTAATAAAAATATTCCACGTTTAGCATTAGGATCAGCAGATAAATAACGGCTTAAATCAATCCCTTTATACTGAATTTCACCTTTATTTTCATCATCCAGCGCGGTTTGATACGTAAAATGCTCAGTAAAATACTCATCATTGAGACGATTAAAGTTTGTTGATGTAAAATATTTATCTTTAAAAGAAACGATGTGTTGTAACTGACTTGGAATAACTCGTTTTATATCAAGTTGTAGCCCGGGTAAATTGCGAGCTGAAACAGTGATCTGCTTATCCCCTGTCATGGCAAGCAAAGCACCTTCAGACACAAAGTTCAACATTTTCGGATAATCAGGCACACTGACGATTTGATAGCGATCTTCTTTTAATTGATATCCGCCCACAGATATTATCCCGCTAGGGATTTTGACCAATATGTAGCGATAAGCTGGCGCATTGTATTTAAAAGCAAAACTAGCTTGGTTTTCTTGCTCATTATCATTCATCTCAAGTGTTAACTTCTCTGACTGAGCAAGAATAGTTTGACTGACATCATTCAGGTTCCAATCGTAATAATCGTCTTCATCTTGGCGAATATCCGTATTTTCTAATTCTAAATTGTGTTGAGGTAATAACCACGCAGAAACTTCGTTTTTTATCTCTTTTTCATTTAATTCATCACTTAATGAAATGATCAGTACCCGCGCATCTTTTCCATTTTCAGACTCAACCAGCTCACTTTCTATATTTGAAATATTCAGGCTATATAGACTGGGGATCTCAACATAATATGTTTTTTCTTTTGATGTTGTATTCGCTGTTACTGTTGTGGCAATACCGGGGTCAATTTTAAGAAAAACCTTACTATTAATATCTTTTAGCGCTAATTGCTCTGAGTGAACCCAAGCCGTTAATTTTTTATTATCGTAATTGATGGTGTATTTCAGCTTTTCATTGTCGCCATATTTCATTGAAAGGCGTTTTTCAAAACTCTGAATATCAACAGGCGCGTTAAACGAGATCTTAATTATGGCATGTTTTTGGGATGGATTTTGTGGATCTTGATAAAACTCACTATTCCCTAAATGATAGTCAAAAGGGGCGGTTTTAAACTCATACTTGTTTGATTTTAACGAAAACTGTGGTGCTAATAATTTAGTTTCATCAAGTTGAATTTGATATTCTCTGCCCATAGCGAAAGGTTTCTTGGCGGTAAAAACAAGGGTTGAGCCATTTTGCCACTGCCAGTTACCATCAACCGAAGGTGTTAATGTCACACCTTCAGTGACTTCTTTATCAATAAGCGTAATCGGTGCCGCAGACCGAGAAAATGATAAAATGATTTTCTGTGATTGAGGCTTATCATTTGCATAATCGATTTGTTCTGGACCGATAAGTTTCACATTAACATTTTGTACAACGATAGGTGCTACATCGATAGGAACGGGTCGATTGAGATAACTGTGATAACCATAATAGCTACCAAATGACGCAGCAATAAGAAAAATAATAGAGCCTAATGCAGTTTTAGGGTGACTCACTATACCAGACTCAATTTTTCGTAAATGATGGGTTACAACGTCAATCCAGACGGGCGTACTCCATTGTATTTTCCCTATAAATGGGCGAAGTATCTTCTCTAAAAAACGAATACAAAAAACAATGATCCATCCCAGTAAACGGATCAGTTTAAAAGGGAGAGAAAGTAAAAAACGTAGTACGTCCATATAGATAGTCCTATATTGCGCTGATAAAAACACATTTTCTTATCAGTAAAATTAAGCCAAAGCGCAAAAATAAATAGCAATACAATAATAAAACAGGTTCCAATTTAAGAATAAATACTTATCATTAATTTAGAATTTAGTTATATAAAGACAGATTACATTCTTAATATTTTTTTTCCTAGCATTCCATGCTATTTCAAGACTCTTCTGAGCATGCCTTTGGAACATCGTTTTCTAACCATCATTTAATGCTTAATAAAAAAACAAATTTTTTCCAAGAAAAATCGCACTATAAAAGTGCGATTTATATTTTAATAACGTAAATATTAATT